>NZ_JAEEGC010000190.1 GCF_019207025.1 Clostridium thailandense
CTCAAACATATCAAAGGTCCTAAGATTTTCTAAAATACTTCGCTAAGATTGATTAAAAAGTTTTTATATGTGCTTTCAGCTTTGGAAACATATCCCTGCGTATAAGTTAAGTGTCGGCCGTGTTTATCTATAAGCAGTATACAATTCCACCATGTTTTGTGATAAAATCTGATTCTTTATATTATTACTAAAAACCTAAGGTGTTGCTATGTTATAAGGAATATATTCAAAAGACTTTATAGTATCAGATTCAACTGAATTTCCATAACTATCTTTAATACCAGAGTGAATAGAAATTATATTTGAACCTACATCAATATATCTTTTAAGATTTTTTAGTTCAACTGTAGTGCTATCACTACTTATATCAAAATCGCTTGTTTTAAACCCAAGATTTGATATTTTATCTCCATTTAATTCCCAATTTGAAGTAACGAAGGCAGTTTCTTTGTCTATAGCCTTATCAAACTTAACATAAATATTCCCATCGTCTCTATATTGAACTCCTAAAACCCTGGGTTTGCTATTTAATGTAGTAGTTATAGGTTCAGTAGTAAAATCTAAATGGTACTTTCTACCATTCTTTAAAAATATTTTTAGAGTATACTTAGAATCTGCTTGATAAAAAATAATAGGGGTTATAGAAAGGGAAGTACTGCTTATTTTGTTTACTTTTATAGGTATAAAAGTTGAGTTGTTTAGAATGTTTATACCGTCAATTTGATTCCAAGTAATTTGTCCAGTAAATGTAATTGTCCAAGATTTATTTATACTTACATTACTTTGAGCTGGTAGTTGGGTTGATATAGCAGAGCTTGCCTCGGCCACACTTGCAGCATAGGCTGTTTTATTGAAGGTTGATAGCAAATATAAAAGTAAGAACAATAGAAATATATGAATTTTAATTTTACTTAATCTCATTTTCATCCTCCTAAAATAGTATAAGTTTATTTTTTGGCATCAGTGGCACCTACTCCAAAAGAATATTTATACATAACTACACCGCGAGTGGATGGGATATTCTCTATTGTAATATTATATTGATTTTGTATGAGATTCCAAGAAGTTGAATCAACATCTTTAGTCAATATTCCATTATCTTTAGCATCTCCAGCGGTCTTATAAAGTACTATATCATAAGTATTGGTATCAGTATTTGATTTGGCATTTACAGGGATTATAGCCTTTATATGATTACTTATATTATTATAATCCTTGTCTTTTAGTTGATAATTTGCTGAATTTTCTGCAAATGTATGTTTCATATTTTGGTTAAATTTAATACGTATGGTTTCATCGTCAATAATATTTACATCAGAAACCTGAGGAAGTGGAGTGTATTCTAGCAGAATATTATCATATGTTAATATTTCAGTAGTAAAATCCAAAATATATTCTTCATTATCATTTAGAAATATCTTTGCGGTATAAGTACTATTTTCTTCATAAGGTTCTATAGGACGTATAGATAATGTCTTGTTATTTAAGGTACTTACAATAATTGGTATATTTTGGGAATTTCTTTCAACAACTAAACCATCTAGCTTATCTATTTTAATTGATTCAGGCAAAGTAATTGACCATGGATTTTTTACACTTATATTGCTTTCTTCTGGAAGTTTAAGTGCGGCATTATAAATGTTTGAGTTAACTTCAGAAGCTTGTACATTGGGGGAAATAGGGAAATACGAATATAAAAAGAAAAAACAAAAAAATAAACAACTCTTACCTTTAATTGAATTCATTACATACCTCCTAAATTTTCATTACATACTTATTATTTTTATATCTATAATTATCAATTGGAATAGAAATTTTTATAAGTAAATGTATATATAATACTATAAAGGAAATTATATACCTTTAATTGAGTATTATCAACATGCATATTAAAACCATCATAATTTGGTTTAAAGCAAGTATTATTTATGAAATTAGGAGAATATTATCTAAGCAAGATAAAACATCAATATATAAGGAAGCCATAAGATAGATAATTTAGGTATGAGGATTAAACTGCTTGATTAAATGTTTGATGTGGTTTACAAAATTATTATATAACGTTAAAAGTGCCTAAATGCCATAGAAATTTAAGTAAACAAGTTTACTTTCAGTTTTTCTTGCCAATAAAATATAATCGAACCTATAAAATTTTTTTTGCTGCACAATAAACTTAGAAGAGGTAAAAAGTTATGTTTGCAAGGTTTAACGATTTTAAAGGAAAAAGCTGAAGATGGTAGTCTTTTTAGAGTTCTTACTAGACGACCTCAGATTTTAATATTTCTCATTATATATATTATATAGTATTGCATATACACAACATAGATTTTATCTGCCTCTAATGTTAGACAAAATCTATGAGGGAAATGGTGCGGAAACGTTTGGTTTACTTATGAGTGTAAATGCTTTTACAGTGATATTTTTGACTGTAAGTATCATAAGTTTTACACGAAAGCTACATACTTTGATTAATATGGTAGCGGCAGGAATACTATATGCCATTGGTTTTGGAATGATTGGAATCATAAGAATTACTTAATATAAGATATGTAAAGATATTTTTTTAAAATTATATAGTAATAGCACTTCTTTTTGTTTATTCTTTAAATATGGACTTTTAGATGATTTTATGTACATTGATAAGGCAAATCAATTATGATATAATTTAGATTAATTTATAAAAATTTACAAATTAAGCATTACTATTCAAAATTGGGGGGCTAAATATGAGAAGTATTGACATGAATTATGGAAGGACTAAAGTTAACATTTCTGTTGAAGAAGAAAACCTAATCGGGGTAATAGAAGGAAATGAATTTAAGGTATCTAAATTAGAAGATGAAATTATTTTAGATGCATTACATAATCCAATAGGGAGTCCGAGACTTAAGGAACTTGTCCATGAAGGAGAAACTGTTTGCGTGGTAATACCAGATGTTACAAGAGCTTGGCAGAAAACTGACAAGTTTGTATATAAAATTGTAGAAGAATTAAATCTTGGTGGAGTAGAGGATAAAGATATAACTATAATTAGTGCACTTGGTTCTCATAGGAAGCAAACAAAGGAGGAACATGAAAAACTTATAGGTGAGGAGCTTTCAAAAAGATTTGAGGTTATTGACCATGACTGTTTGGATAAAGAAAATCTAACTTATCTTGGAGAGACTACATATGGAACACCAATAATTGTAAACAAGAGAGTAGTAGAATGTGATCATTTAGTACTTGCAGGAGGTATTGTATATCACTTTTTAGCAGGGTATGGTGGAGGAAGAAAAACTGTTCTTCCAGGAATATCCTCCTATGAAACCATAATGAAAAATCATTCACTTTCACTTAGTAAAGAACTTGGACAAGGCAAGAATACAGATGCAAAGTGTGGAAAACTAAAAGGAAATCCTGTGCATGAAGATATGATGCAGGCTGCTGCTTTTTTAAGGCCTACTTTTATATTTAATGTTATAGCTGGACACAATGGAAGTATAGCTGCTGCAGTTAGTGGTAATTATGTAGAGGCTTTTTTAGAAGGATGTAATATAGTTGATCAGATGGATGGAGTAACTATAAATGAAAAAGCAGATTTGGTTATTTCTTCTGCAGGAGGTTATCCAAAGGATATAAACTTCTATCAAACTAGTAAAACTATTATTAATGCCATAGAAGCAGTAAAAGAAGGAGGAACATTAATTATCCTAAGCCAGTGCTGCGAAGGACTTGGTGGTAATCAAGATGTTCAGGATATATTACTTAATTTTGAAGGTTTACTAGATAGAGAAAAGGAATTAAGAAGAGAATATAGTATTTCAAAAGATATAGGATATATTTTCTGTGAAATAGCTAAAAAGGTTGATGTTATATTAGTATCAGATTTAAACCCAGAGTTTCTTAAAAAGACTGATATTACTGTAGTAAAAACAGTAGAAGAGGCTTTAGAAATGACCTATAATAAGAGAGGAAAAAATCTAAAAACTTATGTTATGCCAGTAGCAGCAGCTACTTTCCCAAGAATTGCCGATGTCAAATAAGTAATAAAGCATACCATAAAGATGTTTTAGAAAGATAAAATTAGATAATTTAATTATGTTATAAAAAGGGGTTTGTCATAATGCACGTAATGTATTATGATAAACCCCTTTGGCGGTTTTATTTTTTGCTATGGCTTAAATTGTTGCGTTTTAAAAATAGTGCTAAAACTACAGCTACAAGAAGAACCATAACTTCAATTGATAAAGTGTGATGTACACCAAAAACTAAGGATAAAGCCTGTTGTTTAGAATCGTTAGGATTACTTACAGACATTAAGTATTTTTTTTGACTTGCAGACATAATAGCTACAAATAAGGAGGTTCCAAAAGCTCCTGCTATTTGTTGCAATGTATTTGATATGGCAGTACCATGAGGATAATGTTCAGGTAATAATTGATTTAAGCTGTTTGTTTGAGAAGGAGTATTTATCATTCCTACAGCAACTAATGAAAGACAGTGTAAAGTAATAATTAATGGGATAGTCATATTAAGTGATATTACATGAGAAAATATAAAAAATACGACTGTAGAAATTATAAATCCGGGGAGAATTAATACTTTAGGCCCAAATTTATCATAAAAATGTCCAGAAATTGGTGATATAATCCCATTAATAAACCCACCAGGAAGCATAATCAAGCCTGCTGTGAAAGCTGATAATCCTAAAGCTCCTTCAAGATACATAGGTAAAATAAGCATTATGGAAAAATTAACCATGTGCATAATTATAATGTGTATCATTCCGATAGTGAACATGGGATATTTAAAAGGATGCATATCTAACATAGGTTCTTTAATAGTTGCTTGGCGGAATACGAATATAGCAAGTGCAATGCAGCCTATAATTACAGGAGCAGCCATTTTAACTGTAGAGGACTCTCCGATATTATTAACACCATATATAAATCCACCAAAACCAACAGTAGATAGCAGTATAGATATAATATCTATGTTTGGTTTTGTCAATTTTGTTACATTTTCTATATATATATATCCGATAATGAGTGCAATTATAGAGAAAGGAATTATGCTTAAAAATAACCATCTCCAACTGTAAGATTGTACAATCAAACCGGATAGTGTAGGACCAATAGCTGGTGCACAAAACATTACCAGATTGAATATGCCTAACGCTTTTCCACGTTTTTCTATTGGATTAATAATTATTAAAGTATTTACTATAGTAGGTATAAGAAGACCAGTACCTACAGCTTGAATTAATCTCCCTATTAATAAAATAGAAAAAGCAGGAGAAAAACCACATATAATTGTTCCAAGTACAAATATAGTTACAGAAGATAAAAATAATTGCCTTGTTGTGAAAGTACCAGTAAGAAATGCAGAAATAGGAATAGATATACCCATAATAAGCATATAGCCTGTACTTAACCATTGTACGGTGTTTGCAGTTATACTAAATTGGCTCATTAAATTTTTTAAGGCCATATTTAATACTGTTTCGCTTAGCATACAAAAAAAGCCAGCAGCTATTAGTGCTATGCTAATTGGTATTACTTTAAAATTTCTTTCTTCATAAATTTCTTTTTTTAAAATTTGTTCCATCTTTTTAACCTCCACTTAAAACATTTGAATTACTTTTTGTTTGTTATATGATATAACAATTATTAACATACAAATAGTTGTCATACTAATAATATACTTACTATCTATAATTGTCAAGAAAAGTGAATTAAATGATTTTATAATTACATTAGCGGAAATAATGAATATAATTAAAAATGCTACCAATATCCTGAAATATTGGTAGCATTTAATGCTTCGAAGAACTAAAAATGTCCTTCAATTAAATTATATTTTTATTGTTTTGATATTACAGTAATGAAATGATATGTCCCGATTTAGGTATAATATTAGAGTTCTAAATTACTAATATTTTTATTTATTTGATCAAGAACATCTAAATAAATATTCAAGTCTTTTTCTGAAATACCATTTAAAATTTTTTTGAATATATCTTCTATATAAGGTATGAGTTTTTCTGTTAAAGCTAATCCTTTTTCGGTTATATTAATACAAAAAGAACGTCTATCCTCTTTGCTAACGTGTCTTTCAACTAAGGCTTTTCTCTCTAGTATATCAAGCATTCTTGTTAAAGTAGGTTGATCTTTATTTGTCATTTGAGAGAGAATCTTTTGATTTATATTATTATGTTTAGATAATTTAAGTAATACCTGCCATTGTTCGGCAGTTATATCAAAGGCTCCTAGCTGTGAAGTTAGGTAATAAACCATTTTTTTGTTAACTAAATTTGTAAAGTTACCAACATTTTGATCATAAGATACAAGCATATAATCCCCTCCAAGTACTTGTTGTAACGAATATTAGTATAGCAATTAATGTATACATTTTCAAGTATGTTATTACTCAATATTATACAATCAGAGTTATAGCATGAAAATTACTGTCAATATACTATATTGACAGTAATTTGTTAAGTTCTTTATCTAAGTCTATATCATTTACGTCATTAAGCAATTTTTCTGAAACAATAATATATTTACAGTTGTTATATTTACTTTTTAAGTAAGTATAAATTATCTGAGATTCATCAATTTCATATTTTCCAATTCTTATTGAATTTTCTAGAGAGTCATTGTTAAAGTAAGATAAAATATTAGTTTTTAAGATAAATTTAAGTTGTTGAAAACCAAGGTGTTTTATATTAAAAGTCTTATTAAAAAGTATCTTATTTCTGTTAATAAGAAAAAATTTAAGATTATCTTTATTCAAATATTCAAGTAAGGCAATATTTCTATTCTCTTTAATAAATTCTACAATCTCATTTTTATCTACAATATAGTTTAATGCACTTATATAGTCTCTGTATTTAGCGGCATTTTCAAAGTTTAGATTTTCTGCCAAGGTATTCATCTTATTTTCCATTTCAAAAATAATTCCTTTATCAGAGCAATTGAGTAATTTTATTATCTTTTTTAATATTACTAAGTATTGCTCTTTTGAAGCTTCATTTAAGCAAGGACCAATACATAATCCTAGAGAATAATTTAAGCAAGATACAGATTTTTGTAAGTTGTTAATACACATTAGCTTGTAATGTTCTTTTATACCTTGAAGAGCCCTTTCTATTATATTTTTGCTGGTATAAGGTCCAAAATGTAGAGAATCATCATCTTTATTAAATTCATTGGAAATATCAATACTAGGGTACTTTTTACTAGTGTCTATTCTTATATAAGAATAAGATTTAGGATTTTTCATTTGTCTATTATACATTGGCTTCAATTCTTTTATCAATTTACACTCAAGCATAAAAGCTTCGAATTCTGTATCAGTGAGTATATATTCAAAGTCTTTTAGGTTTTTAACCATTTTTACAACCTTTGGAGAATGTGACTTTGAATTGTGAAAGTAAGACCCAACTCTGTTTTTTAAATTTTTTGATTTACCAACATAGATTATGATATTAAGAGAATCTTTCATTAGGTATACGCCTGGTGAAGAAGGAAGTTCTTTTATTTTTTCTTTTAAGTTCAAAATATCTCCTCCAAAATATATACGAGTTAACTAGATTTTATCATGGCAGGGATTAGAGATGCAATGGATATTATAGTTTACTTGATTTAGTACGAATGGTAATATTTAATATATAAAATAGTTATGTATAAAGAAAGGAAAATTGTATATATGAGAAGAGAATATATAGAGCATGCTTCAGAGAAACCTGTTATAATTTCTCTAGCAAATATAAACAAGTATCCAATACATTGGCACAATTCAATTGAAATACTATACGTTCTTAAAGGTAAGCTTGATGTTATTATAGGTTCTGACAAATATGAACTTATAGAAAAAGATATTGAGATAATAAATTTAGATGAAGCTCACATGATTTTAAGTGATGATAAAGATAACAGGGTTTTAATATTTCATATAGATCCTTTTTTCTTCGAAAAGTACTATAGTGACATCAACAATATGTTCTTTTTTACTAATACTACAGATGAAAAGGCTCAAGAAAGCGATCAGTATGATGAACTTAGAGTGTTCTTATGCAAAATTGTATGTGAAGAGGTTCAAAAGCAGGATAATTACGATGAGGAGATAGAGAGTATTTTAATAGACCTTCTTTATCATCTTATAAATAATTTTCATTATCTAATGTATGAAAAAGAAAATATAAAAGAAAATGAAGAGCAGTTTGAGAGATATCATAGAATTATAAAATATATATTTAATAATTATGACAATAACATAACACTTCAAGAAATAGCAGAAAAAGAATTTTTAAGCACCCATTATCTATCCCACGAAATTAAAGATGCTACTGGGCAAAGCTTTACAGATTTAATTAACTTGACTAGGGTGGAAGAAGCCGCAAAGCTGCTTTTGGACACAGACAAAACTATATCTGAAATTACAGAAGATATTGGCTTTTCACATACTAGGTATTTTAATAAACATTTTAAAATTCATTACAAATATACTCCTTTGCAGTATAGAAAAAAGTTTAAAGTTGATGCCGAAAACTTTAATAGACAAAAAGTTATTAAATTTTATGATCTAAAAGAAAGCTTTGATTATATAACTTATTATTTAGAGGACTATGACAGGTTTAATTATGAAGATAAAGTAACAAAAATAAATATAAATATGGGAAATGACATTGGAGAATTTAAAAAAATATTTAAGAAGATAGTAAATGTTGGAGATGCCTTTGATCTATTACTTGAAGATAACAAAGATATACTTGAACTTATTCAAGAAGAAATAGGTTTTGAGTATGCTAGGCTTTTAAATGTTTTTAGTCAAGATATGTGCGTGTTTCCAAGCTCTAAATTTTATAATTGGAATAGAACTAGAGATGTATTTGAATTTTTGGAGACTATTAATCTAAAGCCACTTATAGTTTTAGATGATAAAGGCTTTGATTTTGAAGATTTCTTAGAAGCAATAAAATCTTTCTTAGATTATTTTGGGGAGTTAGATAACTTAGACTTGAGCTATTTTAAGTTCCAATTTAGTTCAACTATTAAAGAAGATGTTATAAACAAGGTAACAGAAATTTTAAACATATATAAATTGGAGATAACTAAAGAGTATTTTTATGCTGAAGATAATGTAGATCTTATTTATGATACAGCATATATGTTACCCTATATTATTAATAATGTAGTTAACGAGACAGGTTTTCAAGATTTTTTAAGAGCATTTGATGTACTAGACAAACAAGTTAATCTAACTAATGAGGTATTTTTTGGATATCCTGGACTTATAAATGATAAAGGTATAAAGAAACCTTCATATTATGCTTATTATTTGTTAAATAAACTTGGGGACATATTGGTAGCCAAAGATAAGGGATATATCGTTACAAAATCCTATAAAGAATATCAAATTCTACTTTATAGTTATCATGATGGTATAGATAAATTAATTCCCTTTAAAAGTTTTTCAAAGCTTAGAGGAATTAAAAATGCAGCTGTAAAAAAACTTTCATTAAATATAGTTAATATACCTTCAGCAATAAGGATAACAAATTATGAAATAAGTGAGAAAGTGGGATCTTCTTATAATTACTGGGTTGATATGGGAAAGCCTAAAAGGTTAAATAAAGAAGAAAAAGAAATTCTTCATAAAGCTTCTTTTCCCAATATATATTTTAAGAATTTTAGAAAGAGTGCTATATTTAACCTCCAGGCAAAGCTTAAAGGTTATGGTGCTTTATTAATTTTAATAAAAGAGGCCTAAAGATACCTTAAAAGAGGTGTTTTTAGGTTTTTTTCTGTTTAAGTTATTTTCATGACATGGCACAATTGTACTTTTTTATCAGTACTTAAGTGAATGTAAAATTTCACCATAAGCACTAAAATATAATTAAAGACATAGTAAACTAATTATATTTTAGTAGTTTTTAATTTAGTTTGCTAGAATTTGGGGTGAAATTTATGGGAATCGATAATAATATTTTTGCAAAGGAGAAAATAAATAAATTACTTTTGAAATTTGCTGTACCAGCTATGTTTGCATTATTGGTATCTGAACTTTATAATATGGTTGATACAGTATATGTAGGTCGTTATATAGGGGCTAATGCTATTGCAGCTCTTACTATAGCATTTCCAATACAGAGGTTGTTAGTAGCAATCGGCCTTTTAATTTCAGTAGGCGCTTCTACTTATGTTGCTAGAAGTCTTGGAGAAAAAAATATCTCGGAATTAAAAAAAGTAATATTAACTTCACTAAGTTTAGCTTTGATAATACTAATAATAGTTTCAATAGCTATTTTTATTTTTAGAATACCTATTCTCCATGGACTAGGTGCTAGTGAGTTAACATATCCCTTAGCCAAAAAATATGTATCGATAATACTTATTGGTGGTATTTTTCAATGTTTATCAGTTGTAGCTTGCAATATAATGATTTCTCTTGGAAAAACCAGAGTTTCATTACATGCTAACTTAATAGGTGCAACTTTAAATATAATAATTAATTACATTTTAATAGTTGTAATGAAATTAGAAATAGAGGGAGCTGCTATAGCTACAGTGATATCTCAAATATTTGCATTTGTTTTTGCTTTTTACAAATTCAATGATGTTAGAAAAGTCTTCCAGTTACAGTTTTCAATTTATTCTATTTCTAGTTCAATAAATAAGAAAGTTTTAAGCGGAATATTGACTGTAGGATTTTCAACCTTTGTAATAGAAATTTCTGATGCTGTAGTTTCTGTAGTATTAAATAATATTCTATATGCTGAAGGAGGAGATTCGGCAATTGTCATGATTGGAATAATAACAAAAGTTTCAATGTTCATGTTTATAACAATAATAGGAATGAGCTCAGCAGCACAGCCTATAATTGCTTATAACTTTGGTGCTGAAAATTATGAAAGAATGAAGAAGACAGTAACAACTTCAATTAAAGTTGTAATTATAACCTCTTTTACCATTTGGTTGATTTTTATGTTTTTTTCAAATACCATCATAGGCTTTTTCTTAAAGGATACGGTTTTGCTTATTCATACCGTTAAAGCCTTCAGGTTATGTATTTCATTACTTCCTTTAGTTGGTGTTTATTATGTAGGAATTTACTATTATCAAGCAATTGGTGAGGCTAAAAAAAGTTTCTTGTTTTCAATATATAGAGAAACTATATTATTCATACCTTTAGCTATATTATTTGTTCAGATATTTGGTATAAAAGGGGCGTGGGCGGCATATCCAATAACTGATGCCATAGCTACTTTAACTTCTGCTTACTTCTTAAGGAAAGCTTTAAAAGAAGATTTCAGCAAAGACAAAAGTTTATCAAATTTACCAGAGCTATCTAATGTGAAGCATTTTTAATATATGTAAATTGATTATTTATGATATAAAATAATTTTCCAATAAACTGTATTAGTTGAATTTAATACAGTTTATTGCATTTATAGAATATTTATTTAAAAAATTTATATTTTGTTTATACTTAGTTTATAAAAAATAGAGATACTTTCTATAAAATAGAAATATAAAAGTCTGAGATTCTTTGATTTATAGATTAAAGTTTTTATGATGAGTATCTTTTTATAGAGGGAAGGAAGATAAAGTAATGATAAGGAAAAACGGAAGAAAAGATAAGAATATGAAAATAATAAGGAAGAGTTCAATTTTTGCATCTTTAATTGTAATTTCAGTCTTGTCATATAAGGGGTATGAATGTTATCAAAATAAAATAGTACAAGCTAATAGAGGAATAGCTTCCACAAAAATTGTAACAAAAAATAATATTAAAGAAGAAATAGTTAATAATGAGAAAAAAAAGAATATAAAAGAAGACAATTTAAAAGATATTTTATCTAATGTAAATAGTGAAGGACGGAAATACACTTATGATGTTAAAGAAGTTAAAAATATACTGGACAACAAACAAAAAAGTGATGGCAAAAAAATTGCTTTTCTCACTTTTGATGATGGTCCCTCTATAACTGTAACACCTAAAATATTAGACATATTAAAAAATTACAATATAAAAGCTACCTTTTGTTTAGTTGGAAAAAATATTGATACTAATGAAAGAAGCAGAAACTTAGTAAATAGGACCTTTAAAGAAGGACATGCATTAGCAAATCATACCTATTCTCATAATTTAAAAAATTTGTATCCTAAAAACAAGATTAATGTAGAGTATTTTATGGAAGAGATTGAAGAAAACAATGCTGCAATTAGAAATATAGTTGGACAAGATTTTAATACGAGAGTATTAAGAATGCCAGGAGGCTATATGTCAAGAGAATACTATAAAGACCCTAATTTGTCAGAACTTAATGCTAGATTAAAAGAAAAGGACATGTATAGCATAGATTGGAATGCTTATGATTTCGATTCAGAGGGTAATAAAAAAAATGCAGCTGAGTTATTAAATGAAGTTAAGAAAAGTGTGGGTTCAAAAGAAAAAGTAATAATATTAATGCACGATACATATGGTAAGGAAGAAACAGCTAAAGCATTACCTAAAATAATAGAGTATTTAAAGGGACAAGGGTATGAATTTAGAACTATGTCCTAACAAGTGGAATAAATAAGTTAAAAATTTAAAGAAAATTATCATTGCCTTTTAATGGTATAAATATTGTTACTAAGTAATGTTTTGTATACTATGTATTATTAACGTGCGTACTTTCATATATATTTTTATATGTATATAATTATAGAAGGATGTATAAATAATATTCATATTTTAGCAAAAACTACATTGAGTTTATAAAATAGTTCCTTAAAATTGTATATAGTTATATTGTAATACTGATTAAGAAGGGATGATAGAAATGGATTTTTTAGAATTGGCAAAGAAACGTTATTCAGTGCGCAAATACGAACAAAAAAAAGTAGAAGAAGATAAATTACTTAAAATACTTGAGGCGGGTAGAGTTGCACCTACTGGTGCTAATACTCAACCACAAAGAATTATAGTAGTTCAAAAAGAAGAAGGCTTAGAAAAGCTTAAAAAGGGAGCTAATGTATACGGAGCACCCCTAGCCCTTGTAATATGCGCAGATCATAATGTTGCATGGAAAAGGCCTTTTGATGGTAAGGTAATAACTGATATAGATGCAAGCATTGTTACAGATCATATGATGCTTGAGGCAACAGATTTAGGTCTTGGAACAGTATGGATATGTTACTTTGACCCTAATGTTATAAAAAAAGAGTTCAATTTGCCAGAGAATGTTGAGCCAGTAAACATATTGGCTGTTGGATATGTAAAAGATGAATCAGTATCATCTGATAGACATGACAAAGCACGTAATCCACTAGAAAGTATTGTTTTTTATGAATCATATTAATTCCTATAATAAAGTTAGTAGGAAATGCTACTATAGGTGGTGTGATTTTTGAATAGTGATAAATACCTAGAATATATAAATGAATATACCAAGCAGATTGATTTCCCAAGATTAGAGGATGACAAATTTTATTTTGAAAAGATATATAGAGAAATAAGTATGGCGTTCGATAAAATGTACGGGAGTGGATTTAATGAAATGGATGAAGTCTATATTCCAGGAACTCTTTTAAGTGCTTCTGGCAAGAAGTATATATCAGTGCTTTTTATAAGTATAAGAGGAGGAGGAAGAAATTTAGGAGCTATGGTATTTCATCCAAGATATAAATTCATACATGAAGAGGATTTAGAAGATCTTATTACAAAGGACGAGTATAAAGAAGTGTTTCCATATAAATATAGGCTAGCAGTAAAAATATTGAATAGTGCACACTCTAATAAATATGAAACATATTAATATGATGTCATGACTTTATTTTACATTGTGGCATTAGATTTAAAGTGATATAATATAAATAGAAGTAAGAAAAACATGTAAATGAGTGTTTTAAAATAAACAGATTGGTGGTGAAGACTATGTTAACTTATAATGATAAAGTTTGTACACTTAAAGTATGTTCTAAAACATGTAAATGTACTAGAGATAAACATAGTACTGCTGAGATGGGTATTTGTAAAGTTTTTCAAAAAATAAACATGGGAATAGACTATAATTTAAGTTAATAACACCTAGGAAGTAAGAGTACTTCCTAGGTGTTTTGTTTTAGAATTTTAAGGATAATCTAAATAAATTATCCATAATTATCAAGGAGGGTTTAAACTATGAATCAAGGAGAGATCACTATTAAGGGTGTACCAGTTAAAGCAAACAGATTAGAAAGTGGAGATGTCAACTTACTATTTAAAGTTGATACCTACGATGAAAAAGAATCAATTTGCAGAGTAATTGTAGATAAACAATATTGGAAAAATGCATCAATAGGAATGACAGATGTAAACTATTTTGTAATTAGAGGCAAACTAAAAGCTTGTGTAAATAGTAAGGGCATTCCTTTTATATCAGTAGAAGCAGCATCAGTAAAGATATTTAATTTGCCAAAGAATGAGAATGGAGAGATAGATTTAAACTATGAAATACCAACGGGAACAGATGAGATTATAGATATTTCAAGAATAGTAAATGATAACGAAAATCTATCTATAAAAAGAGCAAAGGACAAAGCAATACATTATATAAAGAATAATAGCAAATTTAATAAACCAATTGTTTTGAAAAAGGAAAGTATGATAATGGTATCAGGACATGACCAATATGCAGCAGCGCAAGAACTTGGAATTAGCAGTGTACCAGTTATATATGTAGATTAGTATAGATAACCACGGCCGACACTTAACTTATGCTCCGGGATATATTTACATTCTTCCAGCACGATAAATACTTTTGACAAGTCTAAAGCCCATATTTTTAAAAAAGCTAAGAATCTTTGATAACTCGCTGTGCTCAAACAATCAAATCTTCTAAGCTT
>NZ_JAEEGC010000191.1 GCF_019207025.1 Clostridium thailandense
TATTCATGCGTTTGCCCTGTAGGAATAGGCTTATCAATACTAGTGTAATAATATATAATATATAATATAAGTAAATTAATGATGAAAAGGTGATAAAATAATGGAATCAAAAGATATGATTATGGAAGCTGCTAAAAAACTTTTTTTTGAAAAAGGTTATAATAAAACAACAACACGGGAAATTGCAGAAACTGCCAATGTGAACTTAGGTTTAATACCATATTATTTTAAGAAAAAAGGAAGAATTGCTCAGATAATATACGATAATTTAATTGATGATTTGTTTAATTTAGAAGATCTTAAAATATTTGAATGTACTAATTCGATCGAAAGATTATTCATGAGTCTTATACTTATACATAAAAGATTTTTAGAAAATAAAAGTTACTCTAAGTTTTACCTTGAATTAATATATGACGATATAGTTACTAGCAAACCTCATAAATATACTATTAGTATTATAGAAGAAATTATTGATGAATTTAATATCAAAGTTTCTGAAGCAGATTTATATAATTACATGATAATTATTAAAGGTGCAGAAAGATCTCTAATTAAGAAAAAGTTAGAAAATAAATTAAGGATAAGCTATGTGGAAATTAACAAGTTATTAGTTCTAAATAACTTGCTTTTATTGGGTATTGATAGGAAACTTATTGATCAGTCACTAGACAATTGCATTACCACTATAAAGAATCATGGTCTTTTTGATGATTTGTTTAAATAATGAATTAATTCATTCCTGATCTATATCTAATCTAAAGCAATATTGAGGGGGAGATAACATGTCAGGAATAAGTATTCTAGATTGGATTATCATAGCTGCATATTTCGTATTAACAATCATAATTGGACAAATGGCAACGAAAAAAGTTAATACTACCAAAGATTATTTGGTAGGTGGGAGAAAAGTTGGAAAATTTCAATCGGCTATTAGTACAGCGGCAGCAGATATTGGAGGATCAAGCCTTATAGGAGCTGCTGGTCTTTCATATACTATTGGTATCGCAGGTGGATGGTGGAATTTATCTGCTGTGCCGGCATGGATCATTTTGGGCCTGACAATGGCTGGTGGGTTTAGAAAATTGGCTTTGACAACAGTGCCAGAATTGTTTGAAAAAAGATACGATAAAAAAACAAGAATTATCGCTGCTATAGCCACATTATTAAACTGCTCCTTAGGGATTACAGCCCAGATATTAGTAGCTGGTATTGCGTTCACTACTTTGACAGGATTACCAATGGTTTATACTGTGATTGTTTCTGCATCAGTATTTGTATTTTATACATCTACAGGTGGATTACTTGCAGTTATTTGGACCGATATTATGCATTATTTCGTATTAATGGGAGGTATATTGATTGCTATTTTAATAGGTATCCCTAAAATTGGAGGTTGGAACCATCTAGTAAATACTGTGCCACACTCATATTGGAATCTTGGTGCCATGGGATGGAGTGACCCAATTGGTTGGGTTGCACTTTGCTTTTTCGCTTATGCTACAAATCAACAATATATACAAAGATTATTTGCGGCTAAGGACGAATCAACTGCAAGATTTGCCTATATATATACAGGTGTAAATTATATTTTCTATGCATTCATTATTTCAATCATAGGGATGATAGCATTTGTAATTACTCCAGGACTTAAGGATTCACAAATGGCACTTCCGACAGTTATAACAAATGTACTACCTATAGGTGTAAAAGGCTTATTATTGGCAGCTATTTTATCAGCCAGTATGAATTGTGCTTCATCATCATTAAATTCTGCTACAGCCATATTTAGTATTGATATTTATAAAAGATTTTTAAATAAAGATGTTGATGACAAGAAGTTGCTGAAGATTTCTCGTATAGCCACAGTATGTATAGCTGTTGGTGCATTAACAACATCTTATTTTATAAAGAATATTGTTCATGTTGTAGTTTTATCAGGTTTGATAAGTGGGGCAGGTATGTTCTTCCCAATAATTTTAGGTGTGAATAATAAAAGGGTAAATGCTTATGGTGGATTTTGGGCTATCGTTGTTGGTTCGGTAATAGCTGTAACAGATAATTATCTTTGGTATAATAAGTTGGGAGGCTTGATAGGACATTTGCATCCAATGATTTTGGGATCAATTATATCATTAGTTGTATTACTTATTGTTTCATATATTACACCTCCTCCAACAGAAGAGAAATTGAAATTTCTAGAATGTTTGGATAAATCGGTAGTGGAAACTGAAACAACTTAACCGATACAGGATATCTAAAATACCGAAAAATATTCAATGTATCAAAATTTATATACCTTACTATTATTTTGAAATTTTCACCAGAGTTCAAGTTATAAATAAAATTCAGGAAGGACAGAATATTATCTTGGTCGATGGCTTAACCGGTGTGCCGATAATGGGCTCTAATAATTTGAAATTCATAACTCTAACAGACAAAGAAGTCATAGGTACTATAATGAAACCCCATATACAAATGGTTAGTTGTGAAGAAATTACAGAAGATTTTATTGCAAAAGCAATCTATCGTAAGTATAGGCAATTTCCACATTGCCATTTTAAAGAAAAGAAAATAATCCATAGACTGTTTTATAAGCTTGACTTTCCCATGGGAACATATTCGATTTCCCCGGGGGACATTTATAACCTTAGTTAAGTAATAGTAACTTATGAGATTTTTCTAAATAAAAATAATTAAATTTAAGGAGTAGTATGAATTCATATTTCAATACTGCTCCTTAAATTTAATTGAATGCGTATTAAAATCTCCTTGATTTACAGGGTTTTCAGACAATCTACCCCTTGCTCAAAGGGGGGCTATCTATAAATTTAACGCGTATTATCATCTTTCTATAACACCGCACACAGTACCAGGTAACATATCAGTGTAGGTGTGTTCACCTTTTAGCAGAAATCCCCATACAATTTAGCGATATTAAAATGAATAACCACATTAAAAAAGTCGCTAAATTGTATCAAAATTATAGTTATTAGACAGTCGATTCATATATAACTTGAAAATTCAGTAGAAACCCTAGGGGGAAATAGTAATATGAGCATTAATGGCTTGAGGAATAGATATTGATGCTTTGCTTCTTCTTGCTACTTAGATGAATTGCATAAAAGTATTTGGTAAGAGAAAAATTTAGTGTATCCGTTTAAAGCCTTAGTTTAACTTACCATTATTAATATAATTAGATGAGCCATAGAATTTAATAATCTAATATCTTGAGGTTAGAATGATAAAATTGTATACTAATTTAGAAGGTTAATTCATAGGAGGAACTCATGAGTTGGAGCAAAATGAAACAAAGTCTAGAGAGTTTTCTTTGTCCTGCATTATATGGCAGAGTAGAATATGGTGCCACCAGCTACCGATATTCATCTGATAAAGCGGGGCAATGTTACATAAAAGTAGATAAAAAGAACATATTCAATATGAGTGATACAAGTACCTTAATCAGATGGTATCAGACAGAGCAGGAAATAAAAAATGATTCGGATATTCAAATTCCTATTAATAATGAGGAAATTGAAAAGGTAAGAAAGGATACCAAGGGTACAGTACCAGAGGATAGGTTAAGAGTAATCGCAAAAAATAGAAAAATATCAGAATATGCAAAAGAAATACTATCTGCACAGTCAGCATTATCTAAATCAAATTTCAATGTTGTAGTGAATAAATTTCTAACTATTTCTATAGAAGAAAGTTTAGAGAGTAAGGATATATTATTAAATGTCTTGGCATTGGTGGACAGACGAGTGGGAAAAAAGCGACTTTTAAAGATGGCCGAGAAAATGAAGTTAAAGCACCCAATTGTACAGTATTTTTATGAACTGCGGCTTAGTGTTTGATATGTGGAACTGATTTGAGCATGGATACTGATTTCTAATCTACGTTCAATAAAAGGCAGGATAAATTTAATTTATCAACTTTTCATCGAGCTAGGGTCACTGTCACCCTAGCTCTTAAGAACATAGAACCTAAATCATTCTACTGTTGGCTCGTCTAATTTGAAACATTGCAAGTGTTTCGCAATATCGGTATAATTAAAGCTGCTAAATTGAAGCATAAGAGGTGAATCAAATGAAAGACATAAATTATACAAATTTAATAGAAGAGCTAAAAACTTCTGATGATAAGCAGAGAGCTAAAATAATAGATAAACTTTCAAAGGATTATAATAATGCAATGCCGATGTTGTGGGCAGAAGCTTTAAAGCAAGAGAATCCAAGAGCAGTGCTTTCTGTTATAAGGGATATTATAAAAAAAGAAAAGCCTAGAGGTATATTTAAAAGAGCTATGGGAAATTCCAAGCAAAAGCTTGGTTATCTTCTGAAACATTCAGATGCTAAAGTTAGAAAGAATGTATGTGGTATTATTGGTGAAATAGGTGATCCGATATATTTAGAGGTTTTATATAGTGCATACAATTCAGAGGAACAATTATTTGTAAAATCCTCCTATATACTTGCAATAGGAAATTGCGGTGGAGCTTTGGATGCAGAAAAGCTTAGGTCAATATATGAAGATTTAATAATAAAAGAAAAAGCTTCCAAGGACAAAGAAATAGATACAAAGGATGAGAAGCATATTAATGAAGAAAAACGTGCATTTACAAAAGCTATAGCCAAGTTATCTCCTCCCAAGCCTCATAAATTTACAGGCTTTAAAGATCCTGTACCTATTGTATTAACAACTATGAATGATCATTTTCAGATTACTTTAATGGAGCTTAAAGAAAAATCAATTAAAGGTACTCCTGTTACTGAGGGCATATATATTGAGGAGAAGGATTTAGAAAAAGTGTACAAATGCAGAACCTTTTATGAACTTCTTTTTCCTTTAAAATCCTGTAGTAATTTAGAGCTTAATTATAAGTCAATAGCAGATGCGATTATAAAAGCAGATGTTGTAAGATTTTTAAATCAGTGTCATGCAGGGGACAACAATGAGACCTTTTGGTACAGAGTTGAATTTAAAACTACGGATTATAGTAGGGAAAGATCAGAGTTTGTAAAAAACTTATCTAGAGAATTAGATGAAATTTCAGGTGGAAATTTAAAAAATAGTCCATCATCCTATGAAATTGAAATTAGAATAATTGAGAAAAACAATTTATGTAGTGTATTTATTAAGCTGTACACCTTAAAGGATAATAGATTTGATTACAGAGAAAAAGCCCTAGCTGCATCTATAAACCCTGTAACTGCAGCTATTGTAATGAAAAATATAGAAAAATGGCTAAAACCTAAGGCTAAAGTCATAGACCCATTTTGTGGTGTAGGGACTATGTTAATTGAGAGAGCTAAATTAAAAGCTTTTGAAAGCTTAACAGGGGTTGATGTATTTGAAACAGGTATTACATATGCAAAAGTAAATTCTGACTTAGCTAATGTGAATATAAAACTAATATGTGAAGATATACTAGAATTAGCCTTAAAAGACCGCTTCGATGAGATGATATCGAATATGCCTTTTGAAAGTAAGGCTGGAGGTAGTAGCTTTGATACGAGATTATATAGTGAATTTGTAAATAGAATTCCTAGTCTTATAAGACCAGGAGGAATGGTATTTCTTTATACAGTAGAAAAAAATTTACTTAAGGAAAGTTTAATAGATAATAAGTATCTTAAGATTATTGATACCATAAAGGTTGAAAGTGGTGGCTTGATTCCTTATGTGTTTGTAATAAGAGTGCTATAATTAACTTGTATTAATTGCAAATTCGCTGCGCTTATTGGAATATCTAAGGGACATAAATAAGTTATTTATAAATGGTGCAACGTGTTCTATGATGAAAGAACTATAACTAGATTTTTAATTAATTAATCTGCTTATAGTTCTTTTTATATAGAAGATATGTTTTGTCATAATTAGAAAGGTGGTAAGGTATGGGACTTGTAAAAGAAATGATGATTAATAAAGGAATCAGTGAAGTAATTGCTGGATATTTATATTTTAGTATTGAATTAATTTTATTAGTAATTTCTATATACAGGCTTTTTAATGAGCGGAAAACATCTTACTAATATTGCCTGTTTCCGGGCTTATATAGAAGGTTATTTAAAAAGTAACCCTAGGATTAGTAAAGAACATACAATTTTGGCAAGACAATTAGCTCCAAATGAAAATGGATTACCTATAGAGATTTATGCATTTAAAAAGGATATAGAGTTGAAGAAATATGAAGAGATTCAACAAAATACTGAGCTTTAGACTTATCAAAAATATTTATTGTGTCGGAAGAATGTCAATATATCCCGGAGAATAAGTTAAATGTCGGCCGTTGGTGCCTGTAATTATTTTATGGAGGTGTTAATATGCTTGAAAAAGCCATACTTATAGCAACAAGTGCACATCAAAGACAAATTGATAAAGCTGGCAAACCGTATATATTACATCCACTGCGAGTAATGTTTTCAAGAATAAATGAAACAGAGAGAATATGTGCAGTGCTTCATGATGTAATTGAAGATACGGATATTACATTGGATTATTTAAGAAATGATGGGTTTTCAGAAGAAATATTATCTGCTTTAGATGCCTTAACAAGGCGAAGGAATGAAAGCTATGATGAATTCATAGGTAGAATTCTTAACAATAAAATAGCTTGTTATGTTAAATTGGCTGATTTGTGTGATAATATGGATTTATCAAGAATTAAAAATCCTACAGAGAAGGATTTTCAAAGAGTAGAAAAATATCGTAAAGCTGCAGATAAAATAGTTTATGCTCTTGAAGACCAGGGAGATAGAGAGTTTATTAAAACTAAAGAGATTGAAATAAATGGTTGTGTATCAGTTTCAGAAAGCTGTCCAGAGGATGAATTTTTAAATAAGTTTATTGACTTTGTTGAGAGAAATAACTGGTCGTTTGGTGGAGGAATAAGAAAATAATTATTTACTGATCGTTCTCAAAATGTTATTATTAATATTATAAGGAGTGAACCTAATGGGACGAAGCAGAGAATTTGATGAAAATGTAGTTCTCCAAAAAGCTATGGAATTATTTTGGGAACAGGGCTATGAGAAGACGTCTTTGAGCGACCTAGTAGAGCATATGGGAATCCATCGTAGAAGCTTATATGATACCTTCGGTGATAAGCATACATTATTTTTAAAAACCATAGATTTTTATGGAGAATTAATAAAAGATAAATTATATGCGGGAGTTTTACATGCAAAAACTTCAAAACAAGCTATACAATTTATCTTTGATTTTATGATTGAAGGATACGAGGATAGACCATGGGGATGCTTAATTGTAAACTCGGCCACTGAGATGGCTCTTCGTGATAAAGAGGTAGAAGAAAAGGCAGAAGAGGCATTTCTGCAAACAGAGCGTTTTCTTGCGGAACTTGTTCGTAGAGGACAACAAACAGGAGAATTTTCTTGTGATTATGATGCTGAAGTTTTGGCAGAGATTCTGCAAAATACTTTACTTGGAATTCGTGTACTTGTAAAAACCTCAAAAAACAAAGAAAAAATGCATCGAATAGCAAACTTTTTTTTAGATATGCTAAATAAATAATTTTTTTTATAATAATTAGAATGATCGTTCTTAAAAAAGATGAAAAGATTATATGAAGGAGTGAATAAAAATGTGTTTAATAACTGTAAATGAAGAAAAATGTATAAAATGTGGAATGTGTGTGGAGGAATGTCCAACGAGAGTACTGAAACTAGAGTCTACTGGTCCAAAAGAAGTCAATCCTAATGCATGCTTAGAATGTGGTCATTGTGTAGCTATATGTCCAAAAGAAGCTATAGATAACAAGAAATCGCCATTAGCTAAGCAAAGTGATGTAGAAGAAGCCCAAAAATTAAGTCCAAAAGAGGCAAAAAACTTTATTCAATCACGACGATCAATTCGTTCTTATAAGAATACACCAGTTGAAAGAGAAAAGCTAATACAGCTTGTTGATGTTGCTCATTTAGCTCCAACTGCCAGTAATTCGCAAGGTATATCTTATCTAATAATTGATGACAAAAAAATAATTGAATTAGCAGTTGAGGAATGTGTTAAATGGTTTGAGAATGATGCAACTTGGAGTAAAATATTTGCTGAGATGATTAAGGGCTACAGAGAAGATAAAGTTGATACTATTTTAAGAAATGCACCTAGTATAATTTTAACTTTAGCGGATGATAATTTTTATAATGGTAGAGAAAATTCTATGATTTCATTATCTTATCTTGAATTATATGCTCCATCTCTTGAACTTGGATCATGCTGGGCAGGAATATTTGAGATTTGTGCTCGTAGTGATAATTCACCAATGTACAAGATTTTTAATATTTCAGAAAAAAAGAAAATAACAGGAGCTGTGATGGTAGGATACCCTAAGTATAGTTATAAAAGATTCACAGACAGACGACCATTATCTTTTTCATTTTATAAGGGTTAAATGAGGTATCATTATGAAAAATTATAATAAAAACAATTATGAGCTATGCTGCGAAAATCTTTGCTTAGAATTTGCTAAACATGATCCAGAAGAAATGGCAAATAAAAGTGGTGCTAAATACGATTCTGAAAAAAAGGAATTTACATTAACTTATTTGAACAGAGATTATATAATTTCCTATCCACAGGGAAGTATTGAATTAAAAGATGATACACAAAGAGATTTATTTAGAAACGATATAATGAAGAAAATATTGATAATTAGCTATTTTCATAGATGTACTAAAGCTACTCTTCAAAATAAATGGGTATTATACAGAGAATTAGATGGAGCTTCTCTATATAACGTTTCAAGTGGTTTTACTACAAATAAGTTATCACAATTTTTTGGAGATAAAGGAGATCTTTTCTTAAAAGTTGGACATTCTATTAATGCAGAAAAAATACCTTTTGGAGATATAGGTCTAAAAATAACTGTATTCCCCAATATTTCTATAGCTTTAATTTTATGGCTAGCAGATGATGAATTAGAAGCCAATTCTAATATCTTGTATGACCCTTCAGTAGTAAAAGAACTACTTCCAGAAGATATTGCATTGCTATCTTCTTTGTTAATTGATGAAGTGATTGAAATTGGTAAACAAATTTTAAAAGAATAAATCAACTATAAATAGGTTTATTCCTTTAATCAGATGGCTGTTACCTCTACAAAGAACTATACCAGAAAGGAGAATTATATGCAGAGAGAGGTTACTAAAGCTGAAGGCACATATAAAAACTTTTTTTATCAGTCTTAGTGAAGCATTTTAGAAAATCTTAGGACCTTTGATATGTTTGAGGCACGAGTTTATCAAAGGTTCTTAGATTTTCAAAATGCTGAACTTTAGACTGATTAAAAGTTTTTATAGCGATGAAGCTTGGTAAACTCTCTCTGCGTATAATTCTCCTTTCAGTCATGTTTGTAAAGGCAACAGTCTTTTAATTTATGTATAATGATATATTTTTATTGTAAAACAATAAAAATATATTGCAAAATAGAAAAAAGTATTATATTATGTATATGAAAAGATTTTATCAATAGGAGGAAGCCAAATGAAAAATAATGCTTTAACATCCTTTTTAAAAATAAGCTTAGATATACTTATTGCTTTTGCGGCTATTGTATATTTTGTTATTATAGGAAGGTATATAATAAGACCTGACCTTTCTTCGATAAGAAGTATTATAACTTATTCTCTGTTTATCGTGGGAGGAGGAGGACTGTATGTCATTCTATTTAGTCTAAGAAAAATTGTTAGCACAGTTACTAACTCTAATCCATTTGTATATGAAAATGCTAAGAGAATAAGAAATATATCTATTGGATGTTTTATTATATCAGCAGGATATGTGTTAAACTTTTTTATCAATACCCAATATAAAGATTTTTATATTGTATATATAGATAAAAAAGGAATTCATACAGATCTAGAATTCTTAATATTCTTTTTCGCAGGATGGATAATTTTAATACTTTCAGAGGTTTTTAGAAAAGCAATAGAAATTAAAGAAGAAAATGATTATACAATTTGAGGTGATTCAGTATGGCTATTATAGTAAATCTTGATGTGATGATGGCGAAAAGAAAAATATCCTCTGGAGAACTTGCAAAGAAGATAGGAATAACTAATGCAAACTTATCTATATTAAAAACAGGTAAAGCTAAAGCTATAAGGTTCAGTACTTTAGAGGCTATATGCAAAGAACTCAACTGTCAGCCAGGAGATATTCTAGAGTTTACAGAGGAAGAGGTTTCAGAATAGGAATAAAGTAAAAGTGAAATTTATACATAGATAAACACACCAGACATTTAACTTATCCTGGAGGACAAGTTAAATGTCGGCTTTGGGTGTCTATAAAGAAAGGAACTTGTTATGGAAGATTATTTTAAAAGAAATGAAAAAATAAGTTTAATTGATAATACTGTAAGTGATATTGAAAAAACTAAAATTTTAAGCTTTTCACTTATACTGGCAATATTTTTGGACAGATTTTTTATTGAGAAAGATGCAGGCGTATCTGTGCTAATATTTGTTATATTATGTTTGGGTATATTTTTATGCTCTGTAAAAGATAGGGGGAAGGCGTTAAATAATATAGTAAGCTTTGAAAAAAAGAATCTGATGAGAACTATAATTTTACTTTCTGTAATATTTATAGCAGGTACTTTTGCGTTGTTTTCCAATGAAGTTTTAGCTTTTTTAAACATAATTTTTGTTATTATAGGTTTTGCCTTTTATTGTGTTTTGAGCACTAATAAAAAAGATTTGGAAAAGATGTCTTATGTTAAAGCTGTTTTAAAAAGACTTATACCAAGAAGCTTTGAAAATACTCCCAAGCCTTTTGTTTTCTTAAATAAATTCATAAAGAGCAGGAAAAAGGTAGAGACAAATTCTGAAATTTACAAGGTTTTAAAAGGTATACTAATAGCATTGCCTGTGCTAGCTATAATATTAGTACTTTTATCCTCAGCAGATATGATGTTTAGCTATTACTTAATTAGAATGTTCGGAATGTTCGGAGATATCAAGATTGCAAGTATAATATTACACTCGGTAATTATTGTTGCTGCTTTTCTTTATATATTTGGATTCTTATGGAGTTTTAAATATGAAGGAATTTATGAGGATGTAAAAGAGGAGTGGTCTTTAAGATTTGAGGCCTTAACAATAATGCCTATATTTGTAATATTGAATATAGTCTATGTTTTATTTACTGCAGTTCAATTTTCATATTTATATGGAGGAGGAAATGCTCTACTTCCAGAAAATTTTACTTATGCTGAATATGCACGCAGGGGGTTTTTTGAACTAGTAACTGTAGCAATAATTAATTTTACTATAATTTTATGTGCAATGAAATTTACAAAAAAACAAAATGGAAAAATTGAAAAGCTTAATAAAATTTTTATGAGTTTTCTTATAGTGTTTACTATAAACATGCTTTTTTCAGCACATTATAAAATGTCTCTTTACGAAGCTACTTATGGATATACCTATTTAAGAGTATTTGTTCATATTTTCATGCTGCTCATTTTCATACTTTTTATAATAGTTTTTTTAGGTATATGGACAAGAAAAGTAGCGGTAGGGAAACTTTGTTTAATAACATCAGTTTTAATGTATGTGATATTAAATTATATCAATGTAGATATATTTATTGTAAAAAAGAATTTGGAATTATCGGGCAAAACTCAAAAACTGGATATGACTTATTTAGCTAACCTTTCTTATGATACAATTCCTTATATGGTAGATTTTTGTTTAAATAACAACTCTGAAAAAAGTAATAATTTAAGAAGAGAACTTGAAGAGAAAAAAAGTATACTTTTAGATACAGACTATAATTGGTATGAATTTAATCTTTCTAGATACAAAGGAGAAAAAGCCTTGAAAAGATTAAATAAATAATTATAAATTATATAGATATTCACACCAGAAAGCCTACTTTCGGCCGTGGTTGTCCATATTTATTTAAGGGAAAAAAGTATATTAAGTTGTTGACATTGACCTCTAGGGCAAGGTTTATAATTAACTTATTGAAGCTTTTTATTAAAATAGAAAAGTTATAAATAGAGGTGACGCAAATGAAAGATGAAAATTATGTTTTCCCGGAAAATAATGAGCAAGTGCGTATTGTTCAGGAAACGGTTGCAGGTAAGGAAATTACTTTAGCTCATATTATTGGTGGGCCACTACCTATTGTATATCAAAAGTTGGGGTTAAATCCTGATATAGATTATAGATCCTCAGCTATTGGCATTATGAATATGACGCCTCCTGAATCTGCTGTCATTGCATCTGATATTGCAGTTAAAAGTGGCAATGTTTATTTAGGATTTGCTGACCGATTTAGTGGTACATTAATTGTTACTGGCGAACTTTCAGAAGTAAATGCGGCTATTACCGAAATTGTTGATTATTTTCATGATACATTAAGCTATGTTGTATGCCCAATTACTAAAAGGTGATATTATGCGAAAGTTGTTTTTATGCGGGAGAAGTGAGGCAGGCAAAACGTCCTTAACACAAGCTTTAAAGGGTGAGCCAGTCGTTTACCATAAGACACAGTATGTTAATCATTGGGATATTACTATAGATACACCAGGTGAATACGTTGAAAGTAAAAATTTAGCGTTGGCTCTTTGCTGCTTTTCCTATGAGGCAGATGTTATAGGATTACTCTGTGGTGCTAATGAACCTTTTAATCTATTTCCACCAGGTCTTCCAGCAGCCTGTAATCGTCCAATAATTGGCATTATTACAAAGATTGATTGTATAGATGCCAATGTGCCTATGGTAAGTCAATGGTTAAAAGAAGCAGGCTGTGAAAAGATTTTTCCTGTTAGCAATATTACTGGTGAAGGAATGGATGAACTCAGACAATATTTAAATGAGGCAAAGGAAAGTTTATCCTTAGAAGAAATTATGAAAGCTCAAAAAATGGGCTTTAAGAAATGTTAATAACAATTTAGCTTTTATACATAGAGAAAGACAAGTTTTTAGGTAAGTATAATTATGTAAAATGAAGGTGTATTAAAATGACAGAAAAATTGACAAGACAGTTAGTAATGCAAAAGGTTTTTTCAAAGGCATATAAAAATTCAAAAGATGGTAAAGTTCGTGTTGTTCAAGTAGCTGTAGCTGGTAAGGAAATCACATTGGCTCATGTTATTGGGGTTTCTGATCAATCCGTTTATAAAAATTTAGGATTAGATATTGGCACTAATGCAGGTAAAGATTTTACAGGGATGTCCATTGGCATTATCAATATTACTCCACCAGAATCAACAGTAATTGCTGCAGACATTGCTGTTAAAAGTGCAGATGTCATGATTGGTTTCTTAGATCGTTTTAGTGGTACATTAATTTTAACAGGTTCGCAGACAGAAATCAGAACATCAATTGAGGAAATTGTAAAATATTTTCGTGAAGCTCTTAAATATAAAACTTGTTTAGTTACAGAAAGATAAAGAAGGAAATTTATAAAGGTGTAAGCTATTTGAAATAGAGGATATTTTTAATAGTAAAATCTAATATTGCTTGACCAAAGCGCATAGCAGCCATAAGCACTATCATTCTATTGCAAACTGAGTATTACATAATCAAATAACATTGCTGCCTATTATATGAAAATCTTATAATTACTGAAAAAAACTGGTTTATATTATACTATAAAATAGGTAACGATTTCATGGGCTGTTAAGTGCGGCAGCCCCACATTTTGTGCCTTGAGCACAGCGAAAGGAATGATAGTTAATATGCTAAAAAAAGGAATTTGCTTAGTCATGTCCGTATTACTATGTGTAGTTATATTGATTGGTTGTGGAAGTAAGGAGACTACTTCTGAAGCATCAAAAGCAATTGTGGTAACTGACCAGGCAGGACGTGAGGTTACCATAAAGAACCCCGTAAAACGTATTGTAAGTGGGTACTATATTTCTACATCAGCATGTCTTGCCCTGCAACTTAAAGATAAGCTTGTAGGTACAGAAGATAGAGGAAAACGTCCATTTTACAAATTATTTGGTTCTGATTTTAATGCGTTACCTAATGTAGGAAGTGCAAAAGCATTTAATTTAGAAGGCTGTATCGCATTAAAACCTGATCTTGTAATATTGCCTACGAAGCTAAAGGATGCAGCAGAAAGTATGACGAAATTAGGTATTCCCGTCATATTGGTAAATCCAGAAAACAAGGAAAAACTTATTGAATGTTTAAATTTAATTGCAAAGGCTACTAGTACAGAGAAAACGGCGCAAAAGCTTATTGCTTACTATGAAGATTCTTCAACTAAAATGGAGAATTTAACAAAAGGTCTAAAAGGTAATGAAAAACCAGTAGTTTATATGGGTGGGACAGGCTCTTATTTGACTACGGCTCCTGCAAATATGTATCAAGCTACATTAATTAATTTAGCAGGTGGTGTAAATGCAGGTAATTCATTAAAGGGAGATTCATGGACAAAGGTATCCTATGAGCAGATTCTTGCGATGAATCCTGATGTAATTATTATTCCATCAGAAGCAAATTATACAGCTAAGGATGTACTCAGCGACCCACAATTATCAAAAGTGACTGCAGTAAAGAATGCTGCAGTATATCATATGCCTTCTGCTTTTGAGGCATGGGATTCACCAGTTCCTTCCTGTATATTAGGAAGCAAGTGGCTTTTATCTACCCTCCATAAAGATTTATATAGCTTTGACAACATGAAGAAAGATGCTTCTGAATTTTACAAGCAATTCTATGGAATTACTATTGATGAAAAATTAATCACTAAGTAATGGGATTTTATATGAATAGTAAAAAATTAAAAATTTCATTTGTTTTAATAGTGATTTCCATTTTTACTTCTTTTGTAATATCGATTTGTGTAGGAAAATATCCAATAACATTAGATGATATAAAAAACTTAATTCTTGGAAACTCAATTAATGAAATGAGCCGTAAAGTGTTTTTTACGCTGCGCCTTCCTCGAACTATTATGACACTTACAGCAGGTTTTGGCTTAGGAATGGCTGGAAGTGTATACCAGACAATTTTTCGTAATCCATTAGCATCACCGGATATAATCGGTGTATCAAGTGGTGCAAATCTTGGAGCAGCAGTAGCAATAATTTTTGTTGGAAATCAGATTAATTTAGTAGCAGGCAGTGCATTTATTGGTGGACTTATGGCAGTGTATGCGGTAACGTTACTAGTACACGTCACACAAAATAACAGCACTGCAACTTACGTTTTGGCGGGTATTGTTATAGCCTCTCTTTCACAATCAATTATTATGGTGTTGAAATTTTTCGCAGATCCTGAAAGTGAACTGGCTGCAATAGAATTTTGGTCTATGGGCAGCTTTGGAAGTGTTACTGACTTAAAATTGCAGGTAGTGCTTCCCATTATTCTTTTGGGTATTATAGTAGTTATTTTGTTTAGGCGTCAGATTTTCCTTCTTGCATTGAATGAGGATGAGAGCAGGATGCTGGGAGTGCGTGTTACATTAATTAGAGTTATCATTTTATCTTTTACAACTTTGGTGGTAGCAGCTATTGTTTCTATAACGGGGCTTATTGCTTTTATTGGGCTAATTGCTCCACATATAGGTAAATTAATTTTAAAAAGGCAAAACTTCACTACATGTATTTTTAGTGCTTGTGTAGGTAGCATTATTATGATGTTAGCTGATTGCTTGGCACGTACTTTATATACTGCTGAACTGCCAATTAGTATTCTTACAACATTTCTTGGAGTTCCTTTCCTTATTTATTTTATGTATCACAAAAAGGAGGAGCAAATATGAGTAAGTTACTAGAGATAGAGCATGTAAGGGTATCTTATGAAAAAAAGAATATTATAGCTGATGTGAATTTTTCTGTAGAGGCTGGAGAGTTTTGTGCTCTTCTTGGACTTAATGGCTCAGGAAAAACTACCCTTCTTCGTGCAGTATGCGGATTACTTAAAACAGATCAAGGAAGAATTACGGTGGCTGGAAGGTGCTTGGGGCCAATGAATGAATACAAAAGAGCAAGACTTTTGTCATATATTCCTCAGCGGAGCAGTGAGATGAATGGAGCTACTGTTTTAGATGTAGTTTTAATGGGCTTAAATCCTCACATAAAACTTTTGCAAGCTCCAAGCCATAAGCAGAAAGAACAGGCTGTTAGGCTGTTACAGCAGGCTGGACTATCAGGATATGAGAATCATGATTTTGATAAAATCAGTGAAGGGCAAAAACAGCTAGCCATTTTTACAAGAGCATTGCTTCAGGATGCACCAGTTATGCTTATGGATGAGCCTGATAGTGCCTTGGACTTTGTCAATCGGAATATTGTGCTTAGTCGAATTAAAAACGCTGTTCATGAAAAGAAAAAGGCTGGACTTATTACCCTTCATGATCCTAATTTTGCTTTAGCATTCTGTGACCGACTGCTGCTTCTAAAAAGCGGAAATATTGCATGCGACATAGAACTTAAAGCTGCATCGAATGAAGAAATAAGACAAGGACTTTCTCTTATCTATGGAAGGATAGATTTATTAGAACATAAGGGAAAACGTTTAATGGTTGCATTCTAGCAGGGGATAAAATAGAAAAGGGGGGATTTCAATAAGTAAGATTATATACATAAATCTAACAGAAGAAACAGTAAAATATGAAGAATTTAATATAAAGGAAACTATGGAATACGGCAGAGGGCTTGCAGCCTTTTTAATTATAAAAAATGTCTCAAGCGGCACAGATAGATATGATGGCAGTAATGCAATAGTTTTAGCACCAGGATTATGTTCAGGCACATTAGTGCCAAGTACAGGAAGAATAACTATTGCATCTAAAAAAAGCAAAAGTGACGGAATACAATTTGCGGATATTGCAGGCCCATTTTCTCAAAAGTTAGCATCGCTTGATATAGCTGCAGTTGTAATGATAGGCAAAAGTAATTCTCAAAATCCTATAACTGTAGTGTTTTCAGAAGTTGGAACTCACATTGAGAAAAATATGAATTTAAAAGAAGCGGTTGTATCTGATACTATTAATGAAATACGGAAAGAATTTGGACTTGAGGCTGCTATAATAGGTATTGGGCCCACTGGGGAGCATCTTCTTCCATTATCGTCACTTTTCAGTACTTATCCTGAGGGAAAGGTTCCGGAATATCATTGTACAAGAGGCGGCATGGGAGATATATTCGGTTCAAAGGGCATTAAGGCTCTTGTAGTGAAAAGTAAAGGCCATTTTAATGCTGAGGTATTAGATAAAGAAGGAATAAGTAAAAATGCAAAAAAACTAGGCAAAATTATTGTAAGTCATCCTATTTGTGGTGGTGCGCTTCCAGGTTACGGTTCTATTACTCTTATGAAAATGCTGAAGCAGGGGAGAAAAATAGATCTGTCAAAGCAAAGCAATATTTCAAAAAATATAAAGAAATATTCCAAATTATGTAATATCAATAAGACCTGCTCACCAATTTGTGTAATAGGCTGTTTAAATAGACATTTAAAGGAAGGTGACAACATGTATTCATCTCCTGCGGAAAGTGAAGTTTATGCGGCACTAAAGGAAGCTTTTAATATTGATGATAAAGCTTTTGCAAGCACCATAAACAAGGAGGCTTTTGAACTAGGCCTTGATTCAGTGGAGCTGGTATTTAGCATAGCGCTTTATTATAAAGCTATTGATAAAAATGCTAAAAAAGAAGAGATAATTGGAGCTTTAGATGAGATAAAAAAGTTATCAGTAATAGGAAGGCTTATTGGCAGTAAGACTCAAGGAATATATTCTTTTTACAGTGATAAAACTAATTTAAAGCCTTTTGTAACTAAGCCCTCGGTTAATGAAGAAGGAAAGTTTAGTGTTTTAATAAAATCCAAGCCGGAATATTTAAAGCATATATCTGATTTGGATTATTTGTATGCGATGATGACTATTCTTGGTAATTTTGGAATATGCCTGTTTTCTGCTTTTGCATTAATTGAAAATGAGGATATTTTGTACATTCTTTCAGAGGTTTTTTTCTGCAAAACAGGAATTAAAACAGAGCCTTCTAAAATAATAAAATATAGTTTGAATTGTATGGAAAGAGAAATAACCTTTGAGACAAATTCAAAGCTTGACAGCGTTCAGAAAACCATACCTGAGTTTGTTAAAGTCCTTTACAGATATTTTGATAGGAGCATTAAGTAGATGAAAAATCTATAAAATAAAAAGTAATGAAGTGCTAAATGTAAAGGGGACTGTCCTGAAAATTTATTCTAAATACAAACTAATTGAACACACTACTAATAAGCCTGCCAATTGGTGGGCTTAAAATTTTAAGAATTTTCAAGTCTTTTGTAGAATGACCTCATATCCCAATTACCTTTACGTATACGTGTACTCATTTTCTTTCCAGCGCTTTCTTTACATTCAGGAACCAATCCTGCCCAGGAACTAAAATGATCTGCACTTCTAAATTGCTCCATATTAGTACCTGTCTCTGCTATTATTCTTTTATTATTATAAAACACTATAAAGCTTAAAGTATAAACGCACGATAATGGAGTTATATTCTGAAAATTCTAAATTATCGCAATACAGGGAGTGGATACATATTGGTAGAACTTAAGGATAAGTATTTTAAAGAGTATTCCGATTTAATATATGATAAGACAGGAATATTTGTTAGGGAAAATAAAAGACAAACCTTCATGATGAAAATTGAAAAATCCATGAGACGAATGAAAATGCCATCACATGAAGAATACTTAATGTATTTAAAAGGTAATAACAGCAAAGAATATTTTCAGCAACTTGTGAATGATATTACTACAAATACCACCGAGTTTTTTCGAGAGAAGGAACACTTTCATTTTATCAAGAAGAATTTATCTTTTATTATGGAAAACAATAGGCGGATTGAAAGTGCGAAAGAAATTCGGATTTGGTGTGCAGGCTGCTCCACAGGGCAAGAATCTGTTTCTTTAGCAATATTGTTAAAGGAATATTTAATAAGGGATATTCAAATTAAAATTCTTGCTACAGATATAGATAGTGAGGCAATAAAACAAGCTATTAAAGGAGAATATTCCAATTCAGATTGTGAAGGAATTCCTAAGGTATTACTTAATAGGTACTTTGATAAAGTAGGGACTGGCTTTTCAGTTAAAGAAGAAATAAGAAATCTGATTAGATATCGGCTTTTTAATTTGATGGAAGAGTATAGATTTAAGAAGAACTTTGACATCATATTCTGTAGAAATGTAATGATATATTTTAATAATAATGTTCAAGAAAAACTCGTTAATAAATTTTATAGATATCTTGTACAAGGTGGTTTGTTGTTTATAGGTCATTCTGAGAGCTTGCTTAACAAGGAACATAAATATACTTATATCGAACCTGCCTTATATATGAAATAGAAAAGTGGTGACTTAAGTGAATGAAATATTTGAAATGTACATTGAAGATTTAAAGGAAAATTTAATTAATTTAAGTGAAGCCTTGATTCACATGGAAAAAGGAGATAGAGATGATGATTTAATAAATAGTATTTTTAGAGTAGCTCACACGATAAAAGGCAACTCAGCTGCTATGGAATTTTATAACATACAAAAGGTAATGCATACAATGGAGAATATTCTTCATGAAATACGCAGCGGAAGTAGAGTATTAACAGAGAGAATTGTTAAAGCCTTATATTCCTGTCACGATTTTCTGGAAGATGCTTTGTCTATTTTAGAGAAAGAGAGCTGTGATAAAAGTATAGAAACTGGAACAATACTTCAAGAACTTCAAGAAATTTCATCAGAAGAAAAGCCAGATGATAAAGATGTAAAAGTTAAACTAGAGCTTAAAGAGGATTTTAATATTGACGCAGAGCTAAAAGAGGTTCTGCTCGCAAATTACAAAAGGGGATTTATGCCTTATGAAGTTAAGGTAGTATTAAGCGAAGATTGTTTGATGAAGTCCTTAAGGGCCTGGCTTATTTCTCAATTTGTGGGTAACTATGGAAGCATAATTGCTGCAATACCTAGGGAACTTTCTGAAGAATTACTTGGTGAAGAAGATTTTGTAATTTCAGATAATACCATCAGATTTATGATTGTTACAGATAACAATATTGATGAATTAGTTCTGGAATTATTGGGTGTTGTGGAAGTAGATAAAGTAGAAAAGCGGGAGCTAATAGAGGAGTTAAAAGAAAAGAAATCAAGTAATAAAATAGAGCCAGAAATAATTTCAAAAGAGTATATAAAAACCGAGTTGGATACTCAATCCATTAAAAATCGAAAACCGAATGAGAAGCAGGATACGGGATTTATAAGAATACCTGTGGGAAAAGTTGATGGATTAATGGATATGCTGGGAGAATTACTTATATTAAATTCCCAATTTGCACAGCAGGTAGAAGAAAATTTTGAAAACGATTCGGTTATGTCAAATACCTTATCTAGGACAGCCAAGTTAATTAAAGAAATACAAGGATTATCAATGTCACTGAGAATGATTGAGATAAGACCTACTCTCCATAGATTGCATAGAATTATAAGGGATACAGCAGAGGAACTGAACAAAAAGGTATCAGTTTTAATTGAGGGTGAAGAAACTGAAATAGATAGAAGTGCAGCTGAAAAAATATTTGATCCATTAATGCATTTAGTTAGAAATGCAGTTTCTCATGGTATAGAAGACGAAGAAGAGAGAATAAAGAATGGAAAGAGACCGGAAGGTAAGATAACTATAAGGGCATACAGTAAAAGAGGAAATGTATATTTCCAATTGTCAGATGATGGCGGTGGTATTAATACAAAAAAGGTTCTAAAAAAAGCAATAGATTTAAAAATGGCTGAGGACAATAAAGAATATAGTGAAGAAGAAATAATAAGATTCATATTTAAGCCTGGTTTTTCTACTCAGGAACAAATAAATAATATTTCTGGAAGAGGCGTTGGAATGAACGTTGTAGATGAAATTATTACACATATGGGTGGAAAAATTGAGATTCAAAATGATCCAGGTAAAGGATGTACATTTATTATAAAGATACCAATGAACTTAGCTGTCATGAATGGAACAATTATTGAAGTGGCAGGTGGAAGATATATTATACCTACGTTGTTTATTAAAGAGTTTTTCATAATAGATGACAATAGCTGGATTAGTATGAAAGGTCAAAGACAGATACTGCGTATAAGAGACAAGATAATACCGGTTATAAATGCCTCTAAAATATTTGATATTCATGAGAAAGATGAGGTTTTATACAACAGAAGAGAGATTATTATTTTAGAATTAGATCAAAAATTATTAGCTTTTCCTGTAGATAAAATATTTGGCAGACAGGAAATTGTATCCAAGCCTCTAGATTTTGAGTTTGCAAATATTAATTATGCAGCAGGAGCATCTATACTTGGAGATGGAAATGTATCACTTATTCTAGATGCAGAAGCGATTTTTAAGATGGTTGAGCTGCAAAATTAAGAACTAAGTATTTTTAATACGACGAAAAAGAGGTGATTGAGATTAGCAAGATAAAAGTACTTGTAGTGGATGATTCTGCAATGGTTAGAAAAATGTTAAGCAGTGAACTATCTGGAGCTGAAGAAATCACAGTGGTTGACACTGCAGCAGATCCATATATAGCCAGGGATAAAATAATAAGACTAAAGCCTGATGTAATTCTGTTAGACATAGAAATGCCAAAGATGGATGGGTTGACTTTTTTAAGAAAATTGATGAAACACTATCCACTTAGAGTAATTGTAGTCAGCTCTCTTGCAGAAAAAGGAGGAGAGGTAGCATTAAAAGCATTGGAATATGGTGCTTTAGATGTGGTAGCAAAACCTGGAGTAGCTTACTCAGTTAAAGATATGATAGAACAGCTTGTTGAAAAGATAATAGCAGTTTCAAAGGTGCCTGACTGGAAGCTTGGCATTAAAGAGGCTAAAAAGGAAGCGTCAGAGGTTAAAGAGAAGAGAAAAAACTCCCTTATCAGGACTACAAATAAAATTATTGCAATTGGAGCATCCACAGGAGGGACAGAGGCTTTGAGAGATGTGCTTGAAAAAATGCCAGTTACTATACCACCTATAATAATAGTTCAACATATGCCGGAGCATTTTACAAGGTCTTTTGCTCAAAGGCTGAATCAAATTTGCGATATACAGGTAAAAGAGGCAGAAGACAGAGAAATACTTTCCCCTGGAAAGGCACTAATAGCACCAGGAAATAGACATATGGAACTAAGAAGAAGCGGTGCCATGTATTATGTTCATCTTCATAATGGACCTAAGGTATTTCACCAGAGGCCTTCTGTAGACATACTTTTCCAATCTGTAGCTAAGTATGCAGGCAAAAATGCCATAGGAGCAATACTTACAGGAATGGGGAAAGATGGTGCGGCAGGGCTTCTAGATATGAGAAATGAAGGAGCTTATACTATTGCTCAAGATGAAAGGAGTTGTGTTGTCTTTGGAATGCCTAAGGAAGCCATTGAATTGGGGGGAGTTTCTAAGATAGCATCTTTAGATAATATTGTAGATGAAATAGTAGGATATTTAAGTAAGTAGAATTTAAAAACTACTAGCATTGGAGGTGTGATAATGGCAGCAGAGCTAAATAAATTTTTGACCTTTACAATAGAAGAAGAAAATTATGGATTGCCTATTTTAAGGGTTAAAGAAATAATTGGAATGATGAATATTACCTATGTACCTAAAATGCCTGAATTTATAAAAGGAGTAATTAATTTAAGAGGTAAGATTATACCTATAATGGATTTAAGGCTTAAATTTGGCATAAAGGAGAGAACATATGATGATAGAACCTGTATTATCGTTGTGGAACTAGAAAGTTCAAGTGGGACACGTTCAACAGGGCTGGTAGTTGATACTGTTTCAGAAGTTCTAGCTATAAATAAGGAGGATGTTGAAGTGCCTCCAATTAGCTTGGGAGAAACAGATCAGGAGTATATAACGGGTATAGGGAAAGTAAAAGACAAAGTCGTAATGCTTATCGAGCCTCAAATAATGCTGTCAAAGGATGAAAAAGAAATGCTTCAAAAGGTCTAAATAAACATATGATAGGAGGAATAATTGATGGATTTTAAAAAGTGGAGAATAAGAAATAAACTTATATTCAGTATAGTATTATCGTTTGTAATGTTCATAATCATGGGTGCATTTGCAATAATTCAAGCAGGCAAGATATTTAGTAATGGGGATTATATAGCTACCAATACCGTAGATAGTGTGGATACTGCACATAGTATCGATACCTTAGAAAGTGATTATGTTGTAGATCAATATAAACATATTATTACAGAAGATAAGGATCAAATGGCAGCCTTAGAAAAATCAATGACGGCAAAGAATGATCAAATTCAACAACTCATACAGAAGTATACTGCAGAATTGATAACAAATGATGAGGATAGAAAAATAATAAGTGATGTTAAGCAAGAATGGAGTGACTATTTGACAATTAGTGGAAAGGTAATAGTGTTAAGTAGAGATTTGAAGACAGCTGAGTCAATGAAGCTTATGGATGAACAGGGAACGCCAGCTGTTAATAAGGTTGGAGACAGCTTGAAAAGCTTGGTTCAATTTAATCAAAAATTTTCTAAGGACAGCGAGACTAAACTTAAGCAAGATTATAGCAATGTTAAATTAATAACAACAATATTTTTAATAGTGGGTTCTGTAATAATGATTTTAATTAATATGATGATACTTATATCTATAACTAGACCGCTGGCTTTCAATTCTGATAAATTAGATCAAGCAGCGAGGATGATAGCAAGTGCATCAAGTCAGCTGGCAGGGTCAAGCCAAATGCTGGCAGAAGCCAGTTCAGAACAAGCATCATCCATAGAGGAGGTTTCGGCAACTATGGATGAATCTTCCTCTATGGTTATTCAGAGTACTGAAAATACGAGGCAGGCCTCGTCTCTTGCAAAATTGGCCAATGAAGCTGCAGGCACAGCCAGCTCTGAAATGAGTGAAATGATGGTTTCAATGGAAGAGATTAAGAAATCAAGTGCAGAAATCAGTAAGATTATTAAAGTTATAGATGAAATTGCTTTTCAAACTAATATTTTAGCACTTAATGCAGCAGTGGAAGCAGCTAGAGCTGGAGATGCAGGAAAAGGCTTTGCAGTAGTTGCAGAAGAAGTTAGAAATTTAGCTCAAAGGAGTGCCAAGGCAGCAAAAGATACTGCAGCTATTATTGAAAACAATATTCAGCTTTCAACTAAAGGAGGAGAAGCTTCTATTAAGGTTAATGAAGTATTAAATGATATATCCAGCAGGGTAGATAAACTAAATAACCTAATGTCTGAAATAGCAGCCGCTAGTCAAGAACAGGCTCAAGGAATTGAACAGGTGAATAGAGCTATAAGCCAGATGGAGAATGTAACGCAGCAAAATGCTTCGGGAGCAGAAGAAACTGCCTCATCTGCAGAGGAATTAAATGCTCAAGCTTTGGTGTTAGAGGAGGTAGTGGGGCAATTAAACAGGATGGTAAACGGGGCAAAGGAATCATCAAATAGACATATTGGTGCTAGTAATATGTTAAAAAGTAAAAAAACTTCAAGTAGGTTTATGAAAAATATACCCTTAAATGGTAGTACACATAAGGTTACAGCTATGAAAAAATCCAATTCTTTGAGGTCAGAAGATATAATACCTTTAGATGAGGATGATGAGTTTTAAATTTCGAAAAGAAGATTTCTACTAAAAAATCAGCTTTGCATGTTTGATGCAAAGCTGATTTTTTCGGGTACGGCATGTGTTACATCATTTATGTGTGGTAAAAGAAAATAATGTATTAATGGCTTGCATTATATATCTTTTAGATATATAATGAATATATCTAAAAGATATATATAGAGGTGAATTAAAATGATGAATGAACTTTTTATTTTGGGTGAATTGATGGAAGAACCTCAAAGTGGGTATGATCTAAGAAGTGCATTGCAAGCAGCCTTAGGTCATCACCGTAAAGTAAGCTATGGTGTGATTTATCCTTTACTTGAAAAGTTAGAAAAAGAAGGCTTTGTAGAAATAAACAATGTAGAGGGAAATGGAAAAAACAAGAAAATTACTACAATCACAGAAAAAGGAAAGAACCGTTTTTTTGAATTAATGAAAATGCCTGTTCCGGGCGGTGCTCATAATGCTGATATATATTTAATAAAGCTTGATGTAATGCAGCATCTTGCTTTAGAGGAACAAATACAATTATTAGATGAATTTTATCAGGAGCAAAAATATATTATAAAAAATACACAAGATGTACTTAAAGAACTGGAAAAAGAAAATTCAAAAGATCACTGGTATGCAAGTAAGAAGTTTGAATTACGACTGCAACAAGCTAATATAGCAATTCAATGGACTGAAAAATTTAAACAGGAATTAGGAAAAGAATGGTGATAAAAATGAGAAAAGAAATAAAAATAGCCTTACTTATGGCTGCGAGCTTCTTTATGGAGATTTTAGATGGAACAATTGTAACTACCGCATTACCTAAAATGTCTAACTATTTTCATACGAGCACATCAACAATTGCTTTACTTATCAGTGTGTATTTAATTACAGTGGCGATTTTTATCCCCTTAAGCGGGTGGATAGCCAATAGATTTGGAAAAAAGAAAATTTGGATTATTGCTGTCATTATCTTTACCCTTAGTTCATTAGGTAGTGCAGCAGCCCCCAATTTCTCTTTTCTTCTAATAATGAGAATTGTACAAGGTATTTCTGGTGCTTTGATGACACCAACAGCAAGGTTAATTGTATTAGAAAAAACACCAGCAGCACAGTTATTGAAGATGATTAGCTATTTAATTTGGCCGGCCCTCATAGCACCAGCAATAGCACCGATGGTTGGAGGCTTTATTGTTACTTATTGGAACTGGAAGTGGATTTTTTTAATCAATGTACCAATAGGTTTAATTATTGCATTAATTGGTGCAAAATTAATCCATACTGATCAAGTACAAAAGGCAACTACATTTGATTTTTTAGGATTTATAGAAATTGCATTTTCATCTGGTGTAATTTTAGTTGGAGCAGAGTTAGCCACTCGTGGGAAAGATTATTGGGCAAGTGCATTAGTCTTAATAGTTTTAGGCGTGATATTAGGTTTTATTGTTTTTAAGCACTTAAAAAAATCAATAAATCCATTATTTTCACTTGATTCATTAAAGATAACTTCCTTTAGAATATGTCAGACAAGTGGTTCTGTTTTGTGGTTAAGTGTTGGAGCACTGCCCTATATATTAACTATTTTTTTACAAACGGTCTTTCACTGGTCTGCGGTAAAAGCAGGGAGTTATGTTATATTTATTTTTATTGGAAATATTGGAATCAAGCCTTTTACAAATGCAATCATTCGTAAGTTAGGCTATCGTGGAGCATTATTGTCATCATTTTGTATGATATTTACTACATCTATTGCTCTAGCATTCATTAAAATTAATACCTTTCCCATTTGGATAATGTTTTTAGCATTAATCTCAGGTGCAGGACGTTCATTGGCCTTAACTGCTTACAGTGGATTGAGTTTTGTTGAGATAGATCCCAAGGATCGAAATAGTGCCAATACCTTGAATGCTGTTGTATCAACCTTAGCTCAAGGAATGGGAATATCACTTATTACGGTGGTTGTTAATCTACTACAAATTTTCTTACCAGTTGCTGCTGCCTATGAATTTGGTTTCATATTTCTTGCTTTATTGATGATATTCCCAGTAATTGAAGTAATGTTTCTACCTAAAAACATTGGTCATGCCTCAATTACTTAGTTTTATATATCTGGATTTCTTCTTCTATTCCAGAGCGGTCTGCTGCATATATCTTTATCACATAATCAGAGAAATTTGCATGACTAAATACTACAGCAAGCAGGCACAATTTCGATATACTTGATACTTTTCTTTAGAAATATGAAGAGCAAGTTCTTTTATTATATATTGCATAAGCAAAAATACCACATAGTAATGCTAAAGCGCTAAAATTAAACAACCATTCATAGCCCAAGGAGGAAGCAATAGCCCCTCCTAGCAGAGGACCTAAGCCTTGACCAATGTTAGCACCAATAAAAAAAGTACTTGAAGCTAGTCCTTTTCTTTGACTTCCCAATTTATTAAAGCACTCTGCCTGTAGTGCAGGTTGGGCAGTTCCTTGACCAAATGCTTTAAAAATGGCTGCCAAAATTATCATCCAGAGAGCACTTGCATGAGCTATTAGCAGTGCTTCTGTGATGCTGAACAATAATGCTGGGTACATAACAGTTGAAAGTCCCTTTTTATCATACAGTTTTCCGGACATTGGTCTTGTGAAAATAAGAAATAATGCATTTACTGTGAAATACATTCCAATTCCATTTATCTTGCGTTCTTCACCAAGTAAAACTAAAAATGAAGTGGCAAGACCGTTTCCCATAAAAAATAAACCGCCAATTAAAGATAGTGGCAATATTTCAAATGCAATAATATCTTTTAAGTGAAGGACATGTTTTTTTTCAACTGTATTATTTATAGGTAATTGTTTTTTGTTTGGCAAAAAATTCATACATAGTGATGCCGTTATGATCAATGCAGCTGATACTATAAAGGTTTTGGGCATTCCATATCTATTAGAAGCTTCTATTCCTATTTCAGGACCAAAGGCAGTTGCAATAATTTGACTGATCCCAAGATAACCTATACCTTCTCCCATTTTGTTTTTTGGTATGAAATCCGTTGCCCAAGCAACACCAGATGCACTAGTGATACTGAAACTGGCACCATGCATTATTCGAAAAAAAATTACAAATGCAATATTAGGTGATAAGGCATAACCTAATGTTGCAATTCCGTTTATAAAAGTACCAATTATCATTACATATTTTTTGCTGGTTCTATCTGTCAATATTCCACCGAATGGACCAATGAACAATGCTGTAATTGAAAATAAACCTACAATTACGCCTGCCATGCTTAGAGAGGCACCTAAATTTGAAGTGTACTTTGCTAAAATCGGAAAAACAAGATAAAATGCCATGAAAGTAAGAGTATTAATCCCAAGTAAAGTAATAAAATTAAAATTCCATAGTCTAGTATTTTCTTTTGTTTCTAAATTTGATTTTATTATTTTCATTTTATAATTTAATTCCCCCCAACAAAGCCGTTAGAAATCTAACAGTTAGGATTCTAACATTTATCTTATACCTTATTAAAGCGAATGTCAATATATCCCTGCCTATAAGTTAAATGTCTGGTTTGGTTATCTATATTAGTTCTTTGTTTTCAAGGTATAAAAATAGTATATAACTATTCCGATAGATAATAGTGCGCCGCAAATATAAAAAACAAAGGTTAAACCCAATTTACCTGCCATGCTTCCTCCTATGATTGCTCCTAATCCTTGACCAGCGTCATAACCAATAAAATAAGTGCTTGTGGCAACACCTACTCTACTAGGACCTAGTCTTTTAACACAAGTAGCTTGCAGTGCTGGTGAAAGTGAACTTTGTCCAATTCCATAGAGAATAGCTACTGCTAGTACCATCCAAAGGGATGTGGAAGTTGCTAGTAATAGTGACGCCGCCATGGCCATAATAAAAGCAGGAAATGCTATAACTGATAAACCTTTATTGTCAAGAATTTTACCTGAGAATGGTCTTATAATAAGAATTACAATTGCATTTACTGTAAAGTAATAACCAATATTTGAGATATGCCTCTCATCACCTAGCAAAGCTAAAAAGCTTCCTATAACTCCATTCATAAACGTGAATAAACAAGCAAGAATAGCAAAAATAGTCAATTCTCTGGCAAAAAAATCACTAATTTTAATTTGAAACTTGTTTAAAGTTAAATTTTCCTTATTTGGTGGATTGTATGGAATAATGCTCATAAGAACTACTGCAATCATAACTGCAACAAAAGATAAATAAAATACATATTTAAATCCAAATCGTGTTGAAATCTGTAGTCCAAGATTGGGGCTTATTGCAGTTGCAAAAATATATCCGAGTCCCATGAAGCCTATTCCCTCACCTATTTTTTTCTTAGGCATATATGTTGTAGATAGAGCATTGCTTACTGTAACACTTATTGAAAATGCTATGCCTTGAACAATTCTAAAGAAAAAAAGAGTGTATATATTGCATGCTGTTTTTAAGCCTAATGCGGATAATGCCAAAAATATGGTTGAAACAATTAATAAATGTTTTTTATTAAACCTATCAGTTGCAAAACCAGCAAATGGACGAATAGTAACAGAAGTAATTGCAAAAACACCAGCAACCAAACCTGCTATGGACATAGTTGCACCTAAACTAATTGTATACTTAGGCAATATTGGTGTCATCATAGTAAAACCAGTAAAGATAAGTGAATTTATCATTAACATTAAAATAAATGAAAAGTTCCACAGATTTAATTCTCCTTCTGATTGATCCATAAAAGTCACCCTCCAATACTACTTTTAATAATATAATTATAACATACTCTCTCATTTTATAGCAGGAATTCATTCCAGTATTATCCATGATATACACTTCTTTAACTTCATTGATCTGACGTTAATAGTCAAAGAAATTATATAAATCTACTTTCGGACATAGTTATCCATAATAAAATAGTTTATATTATAACTTTCTTCTAAAAAATATGTCGTATTAACTCAGCAAGATAGAAAATTAATACAAACAAGAGCTGTTGAACTAAAAAATAGAACAACAGCTCTTGTTAAACTATTATGAAATAATCAAAATACAAAAGGTATCAAAGCCCAACTCCTGGCGATATATGCCTTATACTCATCTCCAAATTCTTCTACCAAAAACTTTTGTTCTTTACTTATCTTAAGAACATAAACAAATAAAATAAGAACAAATCCAATTAACGAAGCAATAGTTCCAAAAACAATAAAATTACCTAAAAAACCGAAAACAACTCCTGTATAAATTGGATTCCTAATATATTTATATGGACCACTGCAAACTAATCTTTGCCCCGCTACCTTTTGTATTGCTCCACTCCAATTCATGCCTAATACTAACCTCGCCCATATAGCGAATAAAAGTGATAGAATTAAAATTATTATGCCAATGGATTCAACCGATGGAGTGTGAGGGATTATTTTATTCCATAGAAAGATATTCTCAAATTGAAAAAATGTAATAATAAAAGCTATTACCACAAAGATCAAATGAAAAGCTCGCTGGGATCCTTTTTGACCGCTTGATTCTTTTCTTACTTTTGATCGAGTGTTTATTGCAGATAATATCCAATAGATCCAGAAAGCACTCCAAATATATATAGTGATTGTAATTTTGCTCATAAAGATACCTCCTAAATTTAAATTACACAGCTTTATTTTTCCTATTTCCTCTAAGCTCTTTCTTACTTTTTCGATGAGCCAAATACAGACTCCATACCTGGGGAGACCTTGCCAATACAGTCAAACTTCTACTAATAACTTGAGAAGAAACCACAACAAGGGAAGAAATTCCCGCACTTTGAAGCACCGCACCTCCAGGAAGTGACAATATTGAATGTTTTAATATAAGACGGGTAGGAATCGTAAAAAGCAACAATATGACTGCAGCTACGCCGCCTTTTTGATATAGTATTCCATCATCTCCAGTAAATATTTTAGTTATCATACCTGAGGCTAATCCAGAGACTATTCCTATTGAAGCAAGAAGTATAATTGGAGCAGCTTCTTTATATAAATCTCCGCCTAAGCTAGTTATAGCTTTTACAGTAAAGAATAATAATATTATAGGTAAAATTACATACCTTGATGATTTAACAGGCTTTAATGCAAATTGTCGATAGATAACATATCCAAATATTAGAATAATCATACCTAATTGGGATAAATTCGTCGTTTGTAAATTACTCATATTTTTCACCTCATGAATATTTTTTATTTGTTCTTCATGAGTAAATATTAATATATAAATGGAGTTATTTATAGTTACCTTAGTTATGAAATAATATGTTACTTAAGTAATATATTTTATAATTTATATACAATGTTATAATGTATAAAAGATAATTTATCTATAAGCAAGAAAGTCACGGTGGATTTTTCTATGTTACACTACGAAAAATCATCCATAATTTTTAGCTACTAATTATATCTCGGATAAAGTGAGGTTATAAAAATGCCTGTGCATAGAAAATACTTATTAGTTTTTAGATATTTTTTATTAGTATCCATATTTATTAAAACTTATTCCTTATATCACGATAATATTGCTGCCATGACATTACTGATAGTTTTTAGTACCATACTAATGATAAATGATTATATTAGAAATGCTAAATTAGAGGCAGACTCTAATTATAGGTGTTTCTCACTACTGTTCACCATTTGTGGAGCTGCCTTGCTTTCATATTTTGTGAAGGGATTTGGGACCAATATTTACTTGTTCTTTCCTTTACCAGAACTTCTAGGACTAAAAGGGGTAAGGTTAAAGACTTTATTTTTAGTGCATCTACTATTTTTTTTAATGTTGTCGTTTTTAGATATAGGAATGCCTAAAAGTTGGGAGATACTTTCAAGTTTAGGTCTTAATCTATTAACTTATTTTGCAGTAGCTAGCATATCATACTCTATAAAGATAATTCGAATAGAAAAAGAAGAAGTAAATAAATTGAATGAGAAACTGCAGCTTGCAAATATAGAACTTCAGCAATATACACTAGAAGTAGAAGAATTAACAACTTCTAAAGAAAGAACTAGGATGGCACAAGAGCTTCATGACTCATTAGGACACTCCTTAATGGCTCTTATTATGCATCTTGAGTTTGCAAAAAAGATATGTGATGCAAAGCCTGATAAGGTGAAAGAAGTACTTATTAAATCAGAAGATATTGCAAAATCCAGCATCAAAAGCTTAAGAGAGGCAGTTACTTTACTTAAAGAGGAGAGGGAAATAAAAGATTTTAATGTTTCTATTCATGAGATAATTAATAATTTTCATATGTTCAATAATATAAAAATTAACTTTAATACAAATGGGAATTTGGATAATTTAAGTTCAAGTATTAAAAATTCTATGTATAAAACTGTAAAGGAGTCTATAACCAATAGCATAAAACATGGAAAGGCATCAAAAATAGATATAAACATTACAAGAGAAGAAAAATATATAAGTCTTATTTTAACTGATAATGGAGTTGGTTGTAATAAAATTGTAAAGTCAAATGGCTTAATTGGAATTGAAAATAGAGTGACTTCATTAAAGGGAACAGTTAAATACTTTAGTAATGATGATATAGGTTTTGGTATAGATATATCCATTCCAGTATAGAGGAGGTAAATATGATAAATGTTATAGTGGTTGATGACCAGGAAATTGTAAGAGAAGGAATAAAGATGATTTTAAGTCTGGACGAAGAAATAAACATACTTGGGGAAGCGGAGAACGGAAAACAACTAATCATGCTTCTAGAAAAAGCGCTTCCAGATGTGATTCTTATAGATGTTAGAATGCCAATAATGGATGGGGTAGAGGCAACTAAAATCATCAAGGAAAAATATAAAAATGTAAAAGTGATAATCCTAACAACCTTTAATGAAGATGAGTACATATTTAAAGCAATTAAAAATGGAGCTGATGGCTACCTATTAAAGGATGCTGGCTCAGAATATATAATTAAGGCAATAAAATCAGTTTATAATGGAGCTATGCTGCTCGACCCTGAAGTAACAGTAAAGGTGGTTAAAGCTTTTAATTCAATTACTAATGAAAAGCAAAGCCAAGATAAATTTGATAAGCTAAATCATAAGTTAAATGTACTCACACCAAGAGAGCTGGATGTTGCAAAGTTGGTTGCTCAAGGCAAAAGCAACAAAGATATTTGCAAGATTCTTTTTTTAACAGAGGGAACTGTAAAAAATTATGTTACAAAAATACTTGAGAAGCTGGAACTAAATAGCAGGACCGAATTAGCAGTATTTATTGGGCATGGTGAATTGTAACTTGTTTGTAACCATTTTTCTGTAAAAAAAACCTATACTTTAAATTAGTTGTTAAATAATAAAAAATTAGGCAGGAGGATAACTATGACAAATAAGTTTAGGATTCAGATATTAGGGATTGTTGCAGGTATCGTTATAAGTTTTACAAGTTTAACGGGCTGTGGAAAGGTTGGAGATACCATTAGCTTAATTCAGGCGCCTATGCTTTTGAGCAGTAAACAGGATGACCTTGATAAAACGTTAAAGAAAATCTTAATGCCTGATGATGAATATGTATATCCTAAGAATGCAGAAAAGAAACAGGCAATTTTTATAGAGGATATAGATCAAGATGGTAAGCCGGAAGCCTTCATACTATATAGAGATATGAAAGAAAATAGGCAAGCTCAACTATTGATGCTCAAAGAACTTGATGGAAAATGGAATAAAGTCTTTAATATAGAAACCAATTTAAATGCTATCGATTATTTTAGCCTTAAGGATCTCGATGGAAGCGGAAACAAAGAAGTAATTTTTGGGGCTTCAGCTTCAGATTCGGATTTTAAAAAACAGCTTTTTATCTATGAATGGGATGGAAAAGCATTAATTAAAAAAGTCGACCGCACTTATGAATATATAGATATAGATGACTACAACGAAGATAAAAAGCTTGATATTCTGATCCTGGATGGAGAAATAAATAAATTACAAAGTGCAGAGATGCTTAGTTATGAAAAAGGGCAGTTAAAGTCTCGGGCTTTAGTTGATTTGAACCCTGATGGTGTCCATGAGAATGTTGTAAGTGGAAAGTTAGCTGATGGGAAAAAGGCCTTATTTATTGACAGTGCCCTTGGAGCGCATTCTATGTTGACTGAAATTGTTTCATATGATAACGGAAAGCTTGTTAAAGTTGGCAATGAAAAGGATGGTGTTTTGTTTAAGGCATATTCATTGTACAGCAGAGATATTAACAAGGATGGAATTACAGAAGTGGGAGGAATGTATATTCCTAAAGGTTTTGAAGATGCAGCTATGGCAGAAATACCTTTCATTTACATTTACGCTGATTATTATCAAAATGGGACAAAGCAAGTAACTGAAGAGCGATATATGGATAAAGGCCAGCATTTTTATATTACGATTCCGGCTAAATGGCGTGGAAAGTTAACAATTCAAAAGCTTGATAAAGGAGTCAAACTTGTGGATAATAAAGATAAAAAAATCTTATTTGAAGTGAGATGGGCAAATAAAGAGTCTTATAATGAAGCTAAAACAAAGCTTGGAGAAACAAAGAATACTATATTCTATAATAACATAAACAAAGAATTATATATTGAAAATAATAATTTTCATTTACTTGAGGATGAGTTTTAATGGAGGAAAAAATGAAAACAATTCTTGTTGTTGAGGATGAGCTTTCAATCAGAAGCTTTGTCTGCCTTAATTTAAGAAGAAAGAATTACGAAGTTTTGGAAGCTTATACTGGAGAAGAAGCTTTAGCCATTTTTAAAGATAAAAAAATTGACATTGTCTTGTTAGATTTAATGCTTCCAGGGATTGATGGATTTGAAGTGTGCCAGAAGATCAGAAATTCAAGTCAATCCGTTGGAATTATTATGCTTACTGCACGGACACAGGAGGAAGATAAGATAAAAGGGCTTGTTCAGGGAGCAGATGATTATTTGGTAAAGCCATTTAGCATGGGTGAGCTTGAAGCAAGAATTATCTCCTTAGTGCGAAGATTGGGTTACTCAGGAGTAAAGGATGATAGTTCAGTTCTTAGATCAGGTTGCTTTGAGCTTGATATGAAAAATAAAAAAGTAGTTCATCTGGGAGAAGAAATTAAACTGACCCCAACTGAATACTGCATTCTTCAGCTTCTAATGAACAATAAAAACCAGGTATTTACAAGAGATGATATTCTGGACGAAGTTTGGGGAGAAAATTATATAGGTGATGTAAAAGTTGTCGATGTTAATATAAGACGCATACGCAGAAAGATCGAAAGTGATCCATCAGCTCCAAAGCATTTATGTACAGATTGGGGATATGGGTACCTATGGAAGGAATAAAACTATGAAGCGTAAAGTTATTATGTATTTTATGATCATTACTTTACTTACTCTCGGTCTTGTGATGGTTGGATTTGGTATTGGTATTAGAGAATATTGTTATCAGGGAATTGCTAACACATTTCAAAACCAGGCGGAGGCATCCAAGTTTGTATGGGCAAAAGATACTGATTTAATTAATGGCAGCTTAGAAGAATTTAGCAGTGAAATAATTAAAAAGTACCAGTTTAAAGGTGCTGAATTAAAGCTTCTAAAAAGAGATGGAAAGTTAATTCAATCATCTACAGGTTTTTATGAAGATGAAAATTATTTTATAGATCCTTCTGTGCTAAAAGCTAAAACTACTTATAAAATCGAAAGAAATGAATATTCTAAAGAAAAGATTATGGCAGTATATACACCACTTGTTTTTGATGGTCAGGTAGTAGGAGTTTTACGATATGCTACAGCTTTAACAAAAGCAAATGCTTTAATTACAAATTTATTGATCTATGGAATAGTTATATGTATAGCTGTTGCGGCCATAGTATTTCTTATTAGCTTACACCTAGGAAATATAATTGTTAGACCGCTAAATGATGTTATTAGCTTTACAAAGAAAATGGCGCAGGGGAAATATAAAGAAAAGATTAAAGAAACTTATCCATATGAACTTGGAGAACTATCAAAAATGCTTAACTATATGGGAGACGAAATATTAAAGACCGATCGTCTCAAAAATGATTTTATTTCATCAATTTCTCATGAACTTAGAACTCCTCTAACAGGAATTAAGGGATGGGTTGAAACCATGCGAGCTCCAGATGAGTTATCAAAGGAAGAGTTCCAGTTTGGTTTAAGAATTATAGATGATGAATCAGAACGTCTTATTAATTTGGTAGAGAATCTTTTAGATTTTTCAAGGTATCAGTCTGATCGGATTAACCTTATTTTATCAGAGGTGAAGATAGATAAACTTATTCGTGAAGTTTCATTTGAGCTTCAAAAGAAAGCCGAAAAAAAGGATATTCGTTTAATAGTTAACACAACGCCTGCAATTATTATGGCAGACAGTAACAAATTGAAGCAAGTTATATTAAATGTGTTAGATAATGCTATTAAGTTTTCCTACAAAGCTAGCGAAATCCATATTATCCAATCAAAGGATGATAACTTTGTCTTAATTGAAATCAGTGATACTGGAATTGGTATTAAAGAAGATAAGCTGGAACATGTTATGGAGTCATTTTATAAGATTGATTCTAAATCTATTGGTGCAGGATTAGGATTAGCTATTTCTCAGAATATAGTAAATATGCATGAAGGAATTCTTCAAATTGACAGTGAGTACGGCAAAGGCACATCAGTCATCATTTCACTTCCATTGAGGAAGTCCAAAATGTTATAAGTCCAATATTCTTATTTACAAAAATAAAACTTTTTGAGAATTTTAAACTAAATATTCTCAAAAAGTTTTATTTTTGTAGAAGAAGGTCTTGTTAAAAAAATTGTGGATGTATAATTTGAATTTTCAGGTGCAGGTGATAGAGATAATTTCAAAATAGTTATAATAGCTTAAAATAGAAATAAAAGAATACGGAATTGACATTACAATGCTCAGTAGTTTAAACTGAAAATTAGATAAATAAATAGCTTTTATGAATTGGAAGAAGGGATGGTCAAATGGCATTAAGATGGAGGAGTAGTTTTAGCTGTAATATAAAAGAAATAGATAATCAACATAAGAGATTGTTTGAAATAAGTTCAAAGCTGAATATTCTAGCCCCTATAAGTTCGAAAATAGATTTTAAGGATGAAATTGTTGAAGTTATCAACGAGCTTAAAGAATATGCTATTTATCATTTCGATTACGAAGAAAAGATGATGCAAAAATTTAATTTTGAGGATTTTGAAAAGCACCGTCTTCAGCATAATGCTTTTGTAAAAAGAGTCCTCGAATTAGAACAAGAACATCTAAAATTTAATAGATCTCAGACGGTTATTAGTATTATAGATTTCCTAACTGGTTGGATCACAGCGCATATTTTAAAAACAGATATGAAGTACAAGGACTTTTTCAATGATATTGGAATATATTAGTAAATTGAATGGTCATAGGTAAATATTAATTTAGGGTCAAAGATTAATAGAACAAACCAACAGTTTAAATAGGGGGAATCCATTTTGAGTATTGGACAGTTATTACATATATTATTTTATTTTTCAGGAATTATTAGTATTATGATTGGAATCTATGTCCTATATATAGATTCAAAATCAAAATTAAATAGAACTTTTTTTATGCTCTGCATTTCCCTAAGCATATGGGCTATTGGATTTTCAATGGCTATTGATGCAGCTAACTTGGGGACATGCATGTTTTGGCGAAGAATTTCGGCTTTTGGCTGGGGAGTTATGTATAGCATTTTGCTGCACTCCTGCTTAGTTTTCGCGAGAAAAGACATATTATTGAAAAAATGGTGGTTTTATTTACTGCTCTATGCTCCAGCGGCGGTAACCATATATATATTTGCAATTTCAAATAGTATGGCATTGCAACAGTATAATCTTGTAAGGATATCTTTAGGGTGGACAAACATTTCAATTAATAATGGATGGGACTATTTTTTTTATTTATATTACTTAGGATATACGATTTGCGGATTGGTAATTGTTTGGAATTGTGGAAGACATTCATATTCACAGCAAGTAAAAAAGCAAGCTAACTTAATATTATCATCATCTTTGATTGCCTTTTTATTAGGTACGGCTACAGATATTATATGTAATTCAGTTTACTCAAAAAATATATTACAAATTGCACCAATCATAAATTTAATACCAATTATCACGGTATATTATTCCATAATTCAATATGGTCTGATGAATCCTGAACGAGTTAATGAAACTGAAGTTATTCTTAATAAGTCCAATAGGTCAAAAGTATATGTGAACTTATCAATAACGCTTGTGGTTGGCGGCCTTGTAAGCTTTATAGTGCAGTACTTTTTTTATAACGATTTCATTCATCCTCTTTATTCGAGTGCTTTTATTTTATTCCTAGGAGGTACTATTTATATTTTAAAGATAATTAAAGTTGATGATTATACTAAAGACTTTCTCTTAATAGTGATTATTTCCTTAACTATACCTAGTGTTACACTTATCTTCATTGAATTTAGTAGTGTAACTATTTGGGCTTTTTCATTTTTATTTATTGTTATATCGCTGCTATTTAATAGACTAATTGTATTAACGTCAATTGCAATATCAATCCTTTCTACTCAAGTACTTGTGTGGATACTTAAGCCAGAGACGAGCCTGATCATAGACAAAGTTGATTACATGGGGAGAATTAGTATTTTGAGTATTACCATTTGGCTTGCTTTTTATATTAGTAAGATTTATATTAAAAGGCTCAGACAGAATGCTGATCAATTAAGTCTCCAAAGATTTATTTCTGAAATTTCATCAGATTTTATAAATGTAAACCAGTCAAATATTGATGAAAAAATGAATTGGGTTATAAGAATATTAGGAAAGTTGTTTTCAATAGACCGAATCAATATAGTGTTATTTGATTTAGAGAATTATACAATTACATTTAAGAATATTTGGGACGTAGAAGGAAAGAGCGCTGCTAGAAATCATAAGTATAATATTAAAAAAGAACATATTTCTTGGTTGATGGATAACCTTATGAGTTATGAATCAATATATATATCGGATGTAGATATGATGCCTGAGACTGCGGCTCAAGTAAAAAATAAATTTAAAAAAAGGCAGATTACTTCTTTAGTAGCTATTCCTATAGCAGAGAATGAAAAAACTATTAGAATATTAGAATTTACAGCTATAAACACAGCAAAGGAATGGCAGGATGAAGAATTGCGTGTACTAAAAATAATTGCCAATATTTTTGCTGATGCTCTTTTAAAGGTTGAGGCGGAAAAAGAAATTAGATATATGGCTTATCATGACCATTTAACGGGTTTACCTAACAGGAGATTATTTAAAGACAGATTAAATCAGGTAATTGCTTTAGCTAAAAGAACTGAGAAAATGATAGGGTTAATTTTTATAGACATTGATTGCTTCAAGACAATCAATGACACATTAGGTCATGAAGGTGGTGATTCTCTGCTTAAAGCTGTCTCAGAAAAACTTGTTAATACTGTCCGGGAATCAGATACTGTCTCCCGCTTTGGCGGTGATGAGTTTCTCATTATGATCAACGGTCTTTCCAATGAAAAGGATATTATTAATATTGTGGAAAAGATTATGGTAATTTTGGAGCAACCTTTCAGTATTGAAGGACAAGAGTTTAATATGACTACAAGTGCAGGAATTGCCATGTATCCTTTCGATGGAACAGAAACGGAAATCTTGATTAAAAATGCTGATATTGCTATGTACAAAGCTAAAGAAAAGGGCAAAAATCAGTATTTAATATGCTCTCCCGAGCTGAAAGATGAAGTGCTTTATAAAATTAAAATTACGAACAGCCTATACCGTGCCTTGGAACGGGAGGAATTCTATCTTAATTATCAACCACAAGTTAATCTTTCTAATGGTGAGATTATTGGATTGGAAGCTTTGATACGATGGAAACATCCTGAACTAGGCCTTGTGTCACCAGCAGTATTTATACCTATTGCGGAACAAGCCGGATTAATAAATGAAATTGGAGAATGGGTTCTTAGAACTGCCTGTGATCAAAATAAAAAATGGCAGATTGATGGGTTTAGTCCTGTACGTATGGCAGTGAATGTGTCTGCTAATCAATTGATAAATCCAAATTTTGCGATGCAAATTAAGAATATTTTAGAAGAAACGGTATTAAATCCAAAGCTTCTTGAAGTAGAAATAACTGAGAGTGCAGCTATGAAGGGAACAAATGATATTATTAAATTGTTGAATGATATCAGGAATTTTGGGATAATGATATCAATTGATGATTTTGGTACGGATTATTCATCATTAAGTAGATTAAATGAGCTGCCTATAGATAAAATTAAAATAGATAAACGATTTATTGATGGCATAGAAAAAGGTGAAAAGGGCAAGGCAATTGTTAGAACCATTATAAACTTATCTAAAAATCTAGATCTAAAAGTAATCGCTGAAGGTATGGAAAATGAGGAGCAGCTAGAATTCTTGAAACAAGAATTATGTGATGAGGTTCAGGGGTACTATTATTATAAGCCAATGTCTGCTCAAGATATTGAAAAGGTTTTATACAAAAATAGTATATAAAGGAATACAACTTTATGTAGACATCCACGTCCGAAATCTGACTTTATGCTCTAAGAGATGTTTCCAAAGCTGAAAGCACATATAAAAACTATTAGAAGCTTATTCTAAGATGACTAGTTTGATTTTATGCTTGAACTTAGAGGAAATAATAGCAAGTAAAATCAAGCAGTAAGCTCTCTAGTTCTTTATAATAAATGTAGAACGGTTGAAACGAGGTGAACAGACGAATGTACGAATGGCAGAAGCAAATTCAAATAATCGTTGATGAAATTGATAATTGTATTAAAAATTATAATGACGAAGCTTTGACACTACGCTTTCTTTCTCGTAGACTGGGTTATTCCGAATTTTATACAACGAGAAAATTCAAAGAAATATCGGGAATGCAATTTAGGGATTATCTGCGCCATAGAAAACTAGCCTTTGCACTAAAAGAGATTCGAGATAGTGAAAAAAGCATTTTGGATATTGCCTTTGATTATGGTTTTTCATCACATGAAGCTTTTACCAGAGCTTTCAAGGGAACATATGGTGTAGCTCCAAGTGAATATCGAAAAAGGCCTAATCCTGTTATTCTTCGTACAAAAATAAACCCTTTCGATCGCTACTTTTTAGGATTGGGAGAGATTGGTATGATGAAATCTACAGATGATGTTAAAATTTATTTTGTAACCATTCCAGCACACAAATTTTTGCACATTAAAAACTATGAGAGTAATGGGTATTGGGATTTTTGGCAAAAGCAAAGTCTTATTAAAGGACAGGACTGCGAAACAATTTGCGGCTTGATCGATAGTATTAAGGGAAAATTGGATGATGATGGTGGGAGTGAGTCTAACAGCGGCAGTGGTCAGATTATGGCGTACATTAATGACCCGGACGGCAGACTTTGCGATTGGGGTATTCCACGTACAGAGTGTTATGGTGTACGTCTTCCTCTTGATTATAAAGGTGAAGTGCCACCACAAATGCTTATGATTGATGTTTCCGAAGCAGAGTATATTGTTTTTGAACATGGTCCATTCGACTATGAACAGGAAAATCGTAGTGTGGAGGAAAAAATTGAAAAGGCAATGGCAACTTTTGATTTTGAAGGCACTGGTTACTGCTTTGATACTTCTCCCGGTAGAATAATTTACTTTTATTTTAATCCGGAACGGTTTCTTAAGTATGTCAGACCAGTGAGAAGGTAAATAAATGAAAATATTTTGTTGCAAATTGTCAAATTTAGTATATAATTATAGTATAAAAAACTATGATTGGAGATTGATATTATGGCAAGTCGATTATTAGAATCCATTGCTGAAGTTATTCCGTACTTGAAATATTTTTTCTTCACATTCTCGGTTTCTTGCTAGTAACTAAATAGTTCACGATTTAATATTGAAAAGAGCCTTTATCCAACTATACAATGATATGGTTGTTGATAAAGGCTTTTTAAACAATATGAAAAAAAATATAAAATGATATTTCTGTGTATAGAATATTAAATTTTGGTATGATGAAGGAATATCTGTTACGGAAATCGCTTTTAAAATAGGATTTAAGAGTGTAGAGGGATACCAAAAGGCCTTTAAACGTGAATTTGGATGTTTGCTATTGAATATACATTAGCAAAAAAGTATAATTAAAATAAAATAATTTTCAATAAACAATGAATATGGAATAATTTTCATGTATTTGGTGAAATAAGCTAATTAAGCCGTCATTTTAAAAATTAGGAAATTCAATGATTATAGCAAATTATAAATTTAAGATGATTTTTTTGTTATAAAGGGGTGATTCGTATGTATGATGAACTAGAACTTAAAAAATTTGTTGTTCCTGAATTTATTTATGGAAAAGATGCGAGACTTCTTGCTGGAAGATATGCTAAAAATCTTGGAGCTAGAAAAATATTAATTGTAACAGATCCGGGAATAATAAAAGCTGGATGGGTTGATGAGCTAATAGATAGTTTGGAGGCTTTCAAATTTAAATATGTAATATTTAAAGATGTAAGTCCTAATCCCAGAGATTTTGAGGTTATGGCTGGAGCTGAAGTATTTAATAAAGAAAAATGCAATTTTATTATTTCTATTGGAGGCGGCAGTTCTATGGATTGTGCTAAAGGTATAGGAATTGTAGCAGCTAATTTTAGAAATATTGTTGATTTTGAAGGAGTAGACAAAGTAACGATACCAGGACCACCATTAATATGCATTCCAACAACTTCAGGTTCATCAGCAGATGTATCGCAATTTTCAATAGTACTTAATACTCAGAAGAAAGTAAAGATAGCCATTGTAAGTAAAACCGTTGTTCCTGACATTGCATTAATTGATCCTGTAACACTAACTACTATGAATTCCTATCTTGCAGCATGTACTGCAATGGATGCAATGACACATGCTATTGAGGCATATGTTTCAAATGCACAATCTCCAATATCTGATTTACACGCTATTGAAGCAATTAGTTTAATATCTGAAAATATTTTAAATGCATTGAGTAATTTAGATAATATTGAATTAATGGGGAAATTGATGTTAGGTAGTCTACATGCAGGTATGGCTTTTTCAAATGCCAGTCTAGGTGCAGTACATGCCATGGCTCACAGTCTGGGTGGAATGTTAGATTTACCACATGGTGAATGCAATGCTATTTTATTAAAATATCTAGTAAATTATAATTTTAAGTATTCAGAGGAAAGGTTTAGAAACATATCATCAGCAATGGGTTTAAATTTATCTAGAGAGAGCAATGAGTATGTTTTAAAAAGTTTAACTGAAAAAATTGAATTACTAAGATTTGGAGTTGGTATTAGTAGTAATTTCAAATCTCTTAATATTGATAGAAATAGAATCCCAATTCTAGCTGAAAATGCGCTGAAAGATGTGTGTATGATAACAAATCCGGTAATGCCAATAAAGGATGAGATTGAGGAAATATATGGACAAGTCATATAAAGATCCTAATAATACATCTCATTTGCGTGATAAAATTATAGGATTGGGAGAATTTTCAGTAAGAAAAAGTTATTATCCTGAGCTGCAGAATAGTATAGAGAAATTAGAAAGAAGCAACTCAATGTTAAAAGCTCTCATTGATGCTATACCTGATATTCTTCTATTAATTGATAGATATGGAAACATTTTAAGCTATAATCAAGAATATACTATTAAAGAAGAATGCAAAAGTGATAGTTTGCTTGATGACTTATTTCCAAAGGATATTGCAATGCTGTATACTGACTATGCTAAAAAGGTTATTGATAAAAGGTTGCCTTTTCGTTTCCAATATGATTTAGATAGAGAAGGGCAAAAACAATACTTTGAAGTAAGAGCAGTGGCCAGTGGAGATGATGAAGCTTTGTTTATGATAAGAGATATTTCAGAAAACATAGTTTTGAACGAAAAGTTAAAATATTTTAGTATAAGAGATTATTTAACAGGACTTTATAACAGAATATATTTTGAAGAAGAGTTGAAGAAGTTTGATGGTAAGCTTATTAAGAATATAGGATTGGTTATGTGTGATGTTGATGGATTGAAATTTATAAATGACACCCTTGGACACTTAGCTGGTGATGAAATTTTGAAGAATTCAGCTGCTATACTAAATAAACATTTTCCACATGAAAGTATTATTGCTAGAATTGGAGGAGACGAATTTGCAGTGCTTTTAAAAAATACAGATGACACTTATATAGAAAAAGCTTGTAGTAATGTATCCAAAGAATTTATATGGTGTCACGATTTAAGTGTAAATGCAAGTATATCTGTAGGATATGTGTATAAATCAGAGTATAAAGGTTTAGTTAGTAAACTTTTTTCCGAGGCTGATTCTAATATGTACAAAAATAAGCTGTTAAAGAGAGGCAGTATAAGAAATTCTATTGTATTAACCATGCAGAAAGCACTTGAAGCAAGGGATTTCATAACTGAAGGTCATGCTGAAAGGATGGAAACGTTTGCTTTACTTTTAGCAGAAAAGTTGGGGGTTAGCGAAAGATGTATGAATGATATAAGACTGCTAGCACAGTTTCATGACATTGGAAAGGTTGGTGTTCCAGATAAAATTCTTTTTAAAACAGGAACTCTTACTTATGAAGAAAGAGTAGAAATGAAAAAGCATAGTGAAATAGGTTATAGAATTGCTAGTTCAATACCAGAGATTACTCATATTGCAGACTTTATTTTAAAACATCATGAAAGATGGGATGGAAGGGGTTATCCTTTGGGATTAAGTAAAGAAGATATCCCCTTAGAAGACAGAATAGTATCAATTGCTGATGCATATGATGCTATGGCTAATGATAGACCTTATAGAAAAGCAATGAGTCATCAAGAGGCTATTGAAGAAATAATTAGAAACTCGGGAACGCAATTTGATCCTAATTTAGTTGAAATATTTATTTCATTAAATTTATTGGAAGACCAATAAATAAAATTGAGGGGGGCTGTCGCACTATAGAT
>NZ_JAEEGC010000192.1 GCF_019207025.1 Clostridium thailandense
AACATTGCCCGAATACTTCTGTTTCATAAGCTATTCCAGTGTCTATATCAGACTGCATTCCTTTATTTATAGCTGCTTTACAAAGCTTTACAGCTATTGGAGCCTGTGCTGCTATAGTGTTTGCCAAAGCTTTTACTTCAACTATTAACTGTTCTGGTTCAACAACTCTATTAACTAAACCTATTCTTAAGGCTTCACTCGCATCTATTATTTTTCCTGTATATATAAGCTCCTTTGCCATGCCTTCACCAACAAGTCTAGGAAGTCTTTGAGTTCCTCCAAAACCTGGAGTTATTCCAAGTCCAGCTTCTGGCTGTCCAAATTTAGCTTTTGATGAAGCAATTCTAATATCACAAGCCATTGAGAGCTCACAGCCTCCACCTAGTGCAAAACCATTAACAGCTGCAATAACTGGTTTTCCCATGTTTTCTAATTTTCTAAAGACCTTATTACCAAGTATTCCAAAATCTCTTCCTTCAATAGTATTTAGGTCTTTCATTTCAGATATATCTGCTCCTGCTACAAAAGCTTTTCCTTCTCCTGTAAGTATTACTGCTAAAGCTTCCTTGTCTTCATATAAAGCATCAATAACAGTATCTAGTTCCTTCAACGTTTCTGAATTTAATGCATTTAATGCCTTTGGTCTATTAATTGTAACTATTGCAATTTTGTCTTCTTTTACAAAAGTTAAATTCTTAAATTCCATCACATATCCCCCCATAACATAAATTTTTAAAGTTGTTATTATATTAACAACTTAATATAATCATCCGCATTATATTAACTATTTATATATAATTTCTAACGCAAACAAATATAAAGCTATATAGAGTATATTATTTTAATATGATTTTCAATATTACTATTAAGCAATTTATATGCCAAACCCTCAACAATTTCTTTCCATGTATTATTATAAAAATTACTTAAGGTTGGTATTGCTACTTTCTTGTTAAAATTTTTTCAATAACTCTCTTAAGTTCCTTATTAAGATTTTAATAATAAAATAGCATTTACTGATACAAATTTGCATCAATTTTCATTAAGATTTGAAACCTGTTGATTTTCCGGCTTTTAAATTAATACAAAAATACATCATCTTGATAAATTATTGTATCAACTTTTCTTTTGTATACGTTTTAAACTTGTGATTTTTTAATCAAAAGTATGTTAAATCCATCAATACAATACATTAAGCCGTGCTAAAATTAAAGTATTTATATTAACTTTTTCCAAAATACCGAAACATATATTAATTGATTCTCTCAGATACTATGAAGTAAAATACAAAAATATCATTATAGATAATTTAGAACTTTATAAAGATATGCCTTTCAACAGTAAATTTTTTAAAGGAGCCATGAATTTTACTGGCTCCAATAATACTTTCAAAAACACAACGTTTTCATAAATAATTAAACGTTATCATATTCCTTATTATGCATTTTAATTGAATCTATAGATGCTGGAGAATTGAAATCAGGGATTTTCTTAGTAGATGAAACTGCTATAAATCCTATAAGTGCAGGTATCGCAAAAGTTGCAAAAGTTAAAGTCGGAGAAACATGTGCTGAAATTAGCATTCCTACAAAAATTGGAGCAAAAAAACTCCCTGCACGAGCTACACTAGATCCCCATCCCACTGCAGTTCCACGTATAGAAATTGGATAACTTGTTGATGCAAATACATAGGTTAGAGATTGTTGATATCCAATAAATATTCCTGCAATTACAAAAGTGCTCATAAACATAGTTGTACTCATTTTAACAGTCATGGCAATAAATACTATAGCAGTAATTATATAAGATAATCCTAAAACCTTCTTAAAACCAAATCTATTTAAAAATCTTCCTGCAACTGGAATGCTAATACAAGATGCACCTATATAAGTGGCTGTAAATACTAATCCAAACTTTAAGGAATATCCCATCATAGTCATTAATTTGGGAAGCCAGGTTAACATCCCAAAATTAATATATAAGTTGCAGAAGAACATTATCCAAATTAAAATAGTATTCCTGGCAAGTCCATTTTGAAATAAACTAGACAAAGTTGCTTTTGAATTATTTAAACTACTTAATTTATATTCATCGTTTTTATCTAGTGTAAATTCTGGATTAGCTTTTTCTAATATGTCACGTATCTTATCTTTTTCTGCCTTTCTGTGGTAAAATATCATAGACTCAGGCATATACTTCTTTACGAAAAAAATCATAAATACTGGAATCACAGCAATGAAATATAGTGTTCTCCATCCAGTTGTTTGAATTATTAATATACCAATGAATGTACATAAAAGTTGCCCAAATGGTATTCCTATATTAGCTAATGATAAAAGAAAATTTCTATTAAGTTTAGGAGAATATTCTGACAACAGACTATTAATAACTGGTGTTAATGCTGCCATTCCCATACCTGACAAAAATCTTAATGCAGCAAATATATAAGGATTACTAGTAAAACCACATAGTGCTGTAAAAAGTGCATAAAAACAAATTCCTGTAATTATAACAAATTTACGTCCTATTCTATCTGCTAACATTCCAAAAATTATAGCACCGATTACCATTCCTAGTAATGCTGAACTAGCAAGAAAACCTGTTTGTGTAGCATTTAGTCCTAAATCCTTCATCATTAAAGTTAAAGTAGTACCATATACAGTCATATCATAACCATCAAATATTAATGTTACAAAAGAAATCATAAAGACCATCAAAAAGAACTTGTTAAATTTGGATTCATCTATTATCTCATTAATGTCAACTTTACGCATAATTAACACTCCTCATTTATTAAATTTAATTAGTCAATCAAACACTTATAGTATTATGTCGTCTATAAAAGAAATTTCTATGTACTTATGTTTTTTAATTTTTTCATGTATAATTAATGATGTATAAAATATTTATATTAATAAATCTTACATGAAATCTCATCTTTTTGTTTTATTTAGTTTGTTTGGCCACTTACAGTAATAAAACATTTTTTGATGAGATTTCTTTATTCTAAAAAATAATTTTAGGTAAATAAAGGCAGGAGGATTACGGTCATTAAACCTGTAATTACAATAGCTAGTCCACTTACTGCCCCTTCTACTTCTCCTATTTCAAATGCTTTAGTTGTACCTATAGCATGAGCTGATGTTCCAAGTGCCAACCCTTTTGCTATTGGATTCTTAATTCTAAACCACTTATATATCCTTTGTGCTATTACAGCACCTGTTAGTCCAGTAACCATTATAGCTCCAATTGTAATTGCAACCACTCCACCAGTCTGTTTAGATAGAACCATTCCTATTGCTGTTGTAATGGATTTTGGTAAAAGTGAGTAGTAAATTGAGAGATTCAACGAAAAAAATTTTGACATCCCCAATATACATAAAAGGCTGGTCATGACCCCGCAAAATGTGCTAATAAAAATTGCTACAAAATTCTTCTTTAAGATATGAATCTGACGATATAATGGAACAGCATAACAAATTGTCGCCGGTGTTAATAGCTTGCTTATCAAATCTGTGCCTCTATCATATAACTCATAATCAATATTAAAAACCAAAAGTAATACAATAATCACAGTACTAGATATAATAATTGGATTCAAAATAGCAAACTTGAACCGTTCTTTTATTTTGACCCCAAAACCAAATGCTGCCAGAGTTAAAGCAAAACCGAAATAAGAAGATATTGTCAATAATTGCTGCATCATTTATCCTCCTATTCTTTTCTTTCAACATTCATTATATTTATTATAGTCTGAGATACTAAACCAGTTACAATCATCACTAAAATAGTGCTAACAATACAAATTACAAGAACCCATACAATATTTGATTTTATTAAATTCCATTTTGTCATCAGATTTACTGTAGCAGGCACAAACATAATTGGCATGACTTGTAGAAGAAAATCTGCAGCTAGTTCTACATGCTCCAATTTAACTATCTTAAAAAAAAGGCACAAAAACATTAAAATTATTCCATAAATACTTGCGGGTATTGTAAAAGGCAATACCCTTACAAGTATTTCAGCAAGAAATGTAATTATTACAATAATTGTAAATTGAAACAAATATTTCATAATATTACATTACATTTTGCGGATTATCTGCTAAATAGCAGACTACATTATCAAATACAATCTCCGCACGTTTAACTAAAGCCTCTTTAGTTGCAAATGCAATATGTGGTGTAACCAATGTATTTTTAGCCATAAGTAGTGGATGATCTTTTTTAATAGGCGGTTCTGTCTCAAATACATCGATGCACGCTCCCGCAATTCTTTCTTCATTCAATGCAACGGCTAATGCCTCACTATCCACTACTCCCCCTCTTGCAGTATTAATTAACACAGCATTTTTCTTCATTAATGCAATATTCTCTTTATTTATTAAATGTTTAGTTTCTGCATTCATTGGTGTATGTAGAGAAATGATGTCGCAAGTTGACATTATTCCATCAAGACTTACGTATTTAATTCCTACTACATCCTTTTTAGTTCTGCTATAAGCATACACATCACACCCAAATGCTTTTGCAATTATTGCTGTTCGCATACCAATAGCACCTGTGCCTACCACACCAAATTTTTTACCTTCCAATTCAAACCCTACCAGTCCGTCTTTTGTTCCTTCTTCTCTTGTTACCTTATCGCAAGGTATAACGTTTCTATAAAGGGTAATCAGCATTCCAAAAACCAAGTCAGCAACGGCAGCTGTTGAATATCCTGCACAATTACAAACCACTACACCGTTTTTCTTACAAGTCTCCATGGCAATATGATCTACACCAGTAAAAGCTACCGAAAGCATTTTTAAATTTTTACAGCCCTCAATTACCTCTGAATTTAATGGTAAATTAGAAACTGCAATAATATCTGCATCTTTTCCTCTCTCTATGAGCTCCTGTGTATCTGCCGTTCTTGTATTATAATAAACAATCTCAACAGAATCTTTTAAGGCATCTTTTGCCATGGAAAGAAGCTTTTCATCTTGAACACCTAAGGGCTCAATAATTACAAATTTCATAATTTAATTCCTCCTCTAGTATTTTTCTAAATCAATCTGATTAAATAATTCTTTTCCTTCTTCGTACAGTTTCAAATTTTCACAAAACTGATCAATAGCTCGATGGATATAGCGTTCAGATGTTGCTGAGTTATGTGGGGTGATAATCACATTTTCCATATCCCACAGAGGACTATCCGCAGGTAAAGGCTCAGTCTCAGTTGCATCTAAAGCAGCTCCTGCTATTTTTTTATTTTGTAAAGCTTCGATAAGTGCTGTTTCATCTATTACTGCACCTCTGGCAATATTTATGATGAATGCTGAATCTTTCATCACTTCAAAAGTTTTTGCATTAACAGTATGTCTAGTCTTTTCTGTTAATGGTGTCAGAACTACTACAATATCTGCCTTAGCAAGAGGAATGTTTTTTTCTTCTTCTGAATAGACACAATCAAAGTGCTTAAGTGGAATTATCTTTCGTTTTACTCCCAACACTGTCATTCCATGAGCTTTGCATAGCCTTGCTACCTCACTACCAATTGCTCCAGCACCTAAAATTGTTACCGTGAGTCCTTCTGTTTCTTTTGGCAATTTGGCAAATTTTTTTTCCCAAGTATGCTCCAATTGCTTTTTATACATAATTGGGAAATTCCTCAATAAGGAAATGATATAACCTATTGTTGTCATTGCCATAGTCTTGCCATGAATGCCCTTTGCATTTGTTAACTTAATCGGTAACTTTGAAATTTGTGATTTCATAATTGGATCTACACCTGCTGAAAAAGAATTAATCCATTTTAATTTTTGAGACTGCATACAGTATTTTTCTGGAACTTTACCAGATCCACCCCAAATAAATAATACCTCTGTATCAATCTTTGCGCTAAAGGCTTCTTCTTCATTACCACACCAATACACATTACCACTGGCAATATTGCTAATCTTATCGATATGTTCCTTTGTGACAACCATTGGTATTATATCACTGCTTTTGTACATTACTAATACGTCTGCCATAATTTTCCTCCAAAAATCCATACAATAACTTTCAATTTTACTTTTTCTGTTTATTTCTTTTTAGATTACAAAAATTTCTCTTGGTGTTGTCTGTACTCTTTCAACACCATTTGCCGTAACAAGGAATTGATCACATACATTACCAAATGCCTTATCTGTTACAATTTCTGGATGAATAGCAAAGAACATGTTTTCCTTCACCTTCATTGTCTCTCCTTTAAAAAAAGCTGGGCGTTCCACTAAATCATAGCCCTGCCCATGAGCAAACAATCTTGTTTCAGGTGGCAATCCATATGAAGCCAGTCTCTTATTATACTTCTCAAGCATTTCTGCACAATCTGCACCTGGCTTTACTAAATCTGCAGTAAAGTCTTGCATTTCCACCGAAATATCCCAAGCTCTTTGCAATTCTTTAGATGGTTTGTGGCCGATACAGAAAGTACGTACAATTTCTGCATAGTATCCACCCCCACCATTGGCCTCAATCATTACCAGCACATCATCTCCATCTTCTATCTTCCTGTTCTGGTAGAAGCTATGGAACTTTCCTGTCTTATTTCCACTTTTAGCAGATCCCATCATTACAAGGTTTTCCTCACTACCTTTATTGATTAACATTTTGTTAATCTCTGCTCGGATCTCATATTCATACATATTTGGTCTTATAATTGCTGGCATAGTCTGAATAATCTGGTCATGAATTAAAACTGTTCGTTTGATAGCTTCTATTTCGTCAAGACTCTTTACTGCCTTAATCTCATCAACCATATCAGTTGCATCCACAAATTCTACATAAGGCAATTGTTTGTTTAAATACCCTACCAACTTACTATTTAATAGTGAAGGAGCCACAAGACCTACTACTTTACAATGGTTATCCACTATATATTGTTCCATCAGTTTAGCATCGTATAAATCTGTGTAATTAAAAGTTCTAAAGTATGGTGCCCCCAACCGGGATTTAATTCCTCTATCACACCATTCAGGTGGTAATGGATTTGTTGGAGAAGCACTTGTAATAGTGGTCATCTCCCCCTTTGCAGGAAACAGCACACTCATTGGGTATGACTGTTCCGTTGGAATATCTGTAAAGTATCTAAAATATCCCCCCAGATACTGGTCTGCATTTTGAGCAATTAGCACATCAATACCATTTTTCTGCATTGCAGCTTGAACAATTGTCCAACGTCTTTGCATTTCTCTGTCGCTCATAGGAAAGCGAATTCTAGCTTTATAATCTTCGGAAGCATTTTCAATCCAACCCATGTTGTCTCTCTCCTTTACTTTTTGCTTGCATCTTTCGCAGCTACTTCAGCCGCTCTTGCAAGAATATTTTTGGCATTTATATAAACAGGTGTATCCACCATTTCTCCATCAACTGGAACAGAAGCTGACCCTTTTGCAATTCCTTCTTCTTCAAATGCCTTTGTCACTTTTTCTGCCCACGCCACTCTTTCTGGATCTGGCGAATAGATTTTATGCGCAATTTCAATCTGACTTGGATGAATAATCTGACGTCCTTCAAAACCAAGCTGTGCACCACTCTTTGTATTCATTTCAAATGCTGCCGAATCCTTATATGCAGGAAATGGAGCGTCTTCTGCTACAAGACCTGCTGCCCTAGCTGCAACACCAATTGCTGCTCTTGCATAAACTTGCTCATCAGCTTCCTTTGTGAGTGTTACGCGCATATCCCTTGTGTAATCCACTGCTCCAAAAATAACTGCTACTAAACGATCGCTGGCAAATACAGACTCCCCAACATTTAATACCCCAATAGCCGTTTCAATTAAAATAGCTAATTTAATTTTTCCTACAGGAAGTCCTCTTTTTATTTCCAAATCTGTTACCATGAAGTCCAATCTCTTTACATCATCAGGACCTGCACATTTGGGAAGGGTAATTCCATCAAGACCTTCTATTACAACTGCATTAATATCATCTACTGTTAATCCTGTATCCCAACCATTGATACGAACCCAAGCTTCTGCTCCATTAACGCTCATATCTTTAATATATTTTTGTACCATTTTACGAGCAGTTTCCTTCTCTAATGGTGGCACTGCATCCTCCATATCAAGGGTTATAACATCTGCGCCTAAGGTTGGTGCTTTTATGATAAACCTCTCTGAATTTGCTGGTAAATACAAATCTGATCTTCTTACTGCCATTTTTTATTCCTCCTATAATCTTTACATTTTTTAGTTACTTGCAGAACTCTACAAGTACTGATTTTACTAATTTATTAGGTTATAAACTTATATATTTACATCCACTATGAAATAATATTTAATTATTATCAAACCAATTGGTCTTAAATTGAAACTTTTAGAGTAAGTTAAAATATTTATTTTAATAACAACGCAAAATAATAAATCATAGTAGAAGAAATTTTAACATACATTATTTAGGTTGATAGACCACATCTATTACAGTACCATCTCTGTATTCCACTACCACTACAACTTTATCCGTTGTTTGCAGTGGTTTGGGAATTCCTGCAAATCTTTCTCCGATAGCCTTTAGCTCTTGAATATCAACAATTGGAAGCTCACTGTCTTTTAACTTTTCTATTAAATCTATACGCCTAGGATTTATGGCAATTCCATAATCCGTAACAAGTACATCAACTGTTTCTCCTGGAGTGGTAACAGTTGTTACCACATCCCTTAATACACACAATCTTCCTTTTAAGAGATTACTTACTACTATAGCTATTTTAGCTCCCGCTGCAGTATCATTGTTTCCACCTGAAGAACTTAGTATAGAACCATCAGAACCTGTCACAACATTTACATTAAAATCCACATCAATTTCAGTTGCACCAAGAATCATAATATCCAACTGATTCACAAGGCAACCTTTACAATTTGGATTCGCATATTGTGTAGCACTCATTGCCATATGCTTAGGATTTATTCCCGACGACTGAATTGCTACTTGATCGAAGCACTGAGTATCAAACAATCCATTAAATAAACCTTCATTTAACATCTTTACGAAATATCCAGTAATGCCTCCAGATCCGAAAGATCCTATTATATTTTTTGATTTCATAATTTTTCCGACTTCATCTGCCACAGCAATAGATGTTCCTCCAGCACCTGTCTGTAAAGACATTCCATCCTTTATATAACCTATTTCATCTAAAAGCCTTGCTGTAGTTGCTGCTATTTTTAAATTAATAGGATCTGTAGTTACCTTAGTTGGACCAAAGGATATCCCATTTGGATCTCCAATTTCCTCTATCTGCACCACATAATCAACCTTATCTTGACTAATTTCTACCGGGCTTGCGGGGAATGGAACTAGATTATCTGTGATTGCTACAACCTTATCTGCATATTGAGCATCTGCGTATGCGTAAGACAAAACACCGCATGCAGATTTTCCAAAGGAACCGTTCATATTGCCATAAGCATCGCAAGTTGGTGCTGCAATAAATGCTACATCAATATGAAGTTCTCCACTTTCGATTGCCCTTGGTCGCCCACCATGGCTCATAAATACTGCCGGGTTCTTAAGTTTTCCATTAGTAATAGCCTTAGCAAGTGGCCCTGGAGAAATCGTACTCAGTGTTATATTTGTCACAACTTGATTTTCAATCAAATCCACTAGAGGCTCATGACATTTAAACAATCCAGAAGCTGCAACATGAATATTTTTTAGTCCCTTTTTTGCAATTTCTTTCATAACTAAGTTTGTGACATAATCCCCATTTCTCAAATGATGGTGAAATGATACTGTCATTCCATCCTTCAATCCAACTTTATCTATCACTTCTTCAATAGAATTTATCAGTTTATCTTCTCCTGCTGCGCCTTTTTTTAAGGAGTTCGCTTTTATATTGGAAGTTACTCTAGTGTGATTACCACCAATATTGGTATATGCACCCGTAAAAGGTCTTACTTTTCCATACCCTAGAATTTCACTAGGTATCTCTTTACCTACTGCATTTTTCAATAACGAACAACCTCCTTTGAATTAATAAGCATATATTTTTCAGATTTACAATAAAAAAGCAATTTATTTTTTGCAAATTCTACTATTTGTTGACTTGCAGCCTCCCCTACCTCTAAATCCATCAAAACTTTTTCTTCATCCAGATAAAAGCCTTTGATATTTGAAGATAAGTCAGCAAGTTTTTCTGCATCATAAACTGTTTTTTCAGTATCTAGTGCATATATTAAGTCAACATCCCCTACTAACGATATAATTTTCTCTTCTAACTTCATTACCTTGTCCAAAGAAGGAGCAGGAACAATTAACATTGAAGGTAAATTATGCTTTAGGCATTCCAAATCCTCTAAACCGTTACATCCATCCAAAGAGTTAACAAATACAATCGTTTTTATTTTTTCATAATAAAAAAATTCAAATGCTTCTTTTAACAAAATTCTTGCTTCATCCTTTTTTTCTTTCTCTACCGTTTCATTCAAGTCAAAAATCATAATTTCTGCTCCATATAATTCAGCATTTATCAACTTTTTGGGACTATTTCCATTGATTAATCCTATCTTTTTCATCTGCTACCTCCTTTCCTTGGTTGCTCGCTTTGCTGCTGCTATTACCCTAGCCCGAATCACATAGTCCAATGCACTGTTATCCTTCACTTCAACAATTACATCTTCAAGTCCCATTTTATTTACGGTTTCTTCTATTACTGATTTCATTAAATCTCCAAATTGCTTCAATATTACTGGTTTTCCTGTAAGGACTATTTTTATACCTGTCTCACTGTTGGGAGTAAGTGTCACAAATGCATCTGATGGATTCTCAGAACCTGCTGTAGCTATATCACATATTTTCATCTTATTCCCCCTCTTTGCCCTTTTCATATTCTATTTACTGAAATAGAACCGTAAAGTTTTTATCTTATATTCTGGCTACGCCTGTGTCCTTAGCAGCTTGTGCCACAGAATCAGCTACTGCTTTGCCTACTCTTGGGTCAAATGCCGCAGGTATCACATATTCTGGATTCAGTTCACTATCTGACACAAGTCCTGCGATTGCTTTTGCAGCTGCAATCTTCATTTCCTCGTTAATTTCCTTTGCTCTTACATCAAAAGCTCCTCTAAATACTCCTGGAAATGCCAATACATTGTTAATCTGATTTGGAAAATCGCTTCTTCCTGTTGCTATAACTGCTGCTCCTCCTAATTTCGCATCTTCTGGGAAGATTTCTGGAACTGGATTAGCACATGCAAATATAATACTTTTATCTGCCATGGTCTTTACCATCTCTGTTGTCATTGCCCCAGGAGAAGATACTCCTATAAATACATCTGCACCTTTTATAACGTTTTCTAGTCTTCCAGATTTTTTATCCAAATTTGTTATTTTTGCAATTTCTTCTTTAACAGGATTCATACCAGCTTGTCTACCTTCGTAAACCGCACCAGTTCTATCACACAAGGTTATGTTTCTTACTCCGTAGTTTAAAAGAAGCTTAGTAATGGAGATAGCAGCAGCTCCTGCACCATTTATCACAATTTTGATATCTTCTTTCTGCTTTCTAACTACTTTTAAAGCATTCATCAATCCTGCCAGAGTGATAATGGCTGTTCCATGCTGATCATCATGAAAAATAGGAATGTCACATATTTCTTTTAGCTTTTCCTCTATTTCAAAACATCTTGGTGCGGAAATATCCTCTAGGTTTACACCTCCGAAGCTTCCTGAAATCAGATAAATTGTTTTTACAATCTCATCCACATTTTTTGATTTTATACACAATGGAAATGCATCTACACTCCCAAATTCTTTAAATAATACACACTTTCCTTCCATAACTGGCATACCTGCCTCTGGTCCAATGTCTCCTAATCCCAAGACTGCTGAGCCGTCAGTTACAACTAGGCACATATTCCAACGTCTTGTTAATTCATAAGACTTATTCACATCCTTTTGAATTTCCAAACAAGGTTGTGCAACGCCAGGTGTATAGGCTAAAGATAAGTCATTTTTGTCTTTCACAGGTACAGTAGAAATCACCTCAATTTTTCCCTTTTTTTCATAGTGCATTTGTAAACTTTGTTCTGCAATTGACATTTTTTAGTTCTCCTTTCGCTATTTTACCTATTTTTACTGTTTTTTTTGAGTTGATTATTTTCTTTTTCTTATGTTTAAAGTTTAACAGAATGCTTTTTGTTTTTCTGTATACTGGGTTACAACTTTTAAATGCTTTTTATATCTACTCGCACGCAAAAATGGCGCCCCAAGATTAATAACTTTTAGGGCACCATCGAAAATTAATACATTTTCAATTTTTATGCTTTTTTCTTATATTTTTTATTTATGATACGTGTCACCTGCACTCTTGTGCAGCCAATCAAATCCGCCAGTTGTTGATGTGTCAGTTGATTATTGTAGTAACGGCTAACTCTTTCTTCACAATCTTCCATTGCAATTGATCCCAATTGAATCGCTGCTGTCTGTGTTTTTTCCACTAATAATTTTAGATATCGACGCATCAATCCCATACTTTGAATTCTGTCATAGAAAGTATCTATGCTACACTTATATAGTAAACAAGACTTTACGGCATTACATGTCAAAATCGTCTTCTTTTCTTCAAATGCAGATACATCTGCAATTATACTAGGCGCATAATGGTAACACATAACCTGCTTCATACCTTCATTATTACTTAAATAGACCTCTGCCAAACCGTCAGCTAACCAGTAAACATGCTTAAGAATATCTCCCTGCTCATAAATTAATGTATTTTTTTTAGTTCTAATTTCCCTTGCTCCTTCAAATAAGAAGTCCATTTCTTCTCGAGAAAATGCATTTTTCATATAAATTGAATTTTCACTATTGTTATTATCTATAAGCATCCTTTCACCATCTCCTAACAGCTATTGTAGTTTCTTATGGCCTTTGTACTATATTACAATTATGCATTATTTAGTTTTACCCCTAATGCCTTTGCCTTTCTAAAAACTGTTGGTTGAGTAACACCGAGAACCTTTGCTGCTTTATAAGTACTTCCATGTTTTTTTAATGCCTTTTCTATCATTTCTCTTTCCAGCAAATCTACAGCTTCCTTCAATGTTAGATTATCAGATCCAATTTTTACTTCATCTTTGTTACTCCCAATTACATTCTCTACACTGTTATAAGTTATAAAACTTTCATCATCAATAACTAGTAATCTTTCAATAACATTTTGTAATTCTCTTACGTTTCCCGGCCAATCGTAATTCTGTAAAGTTCGAATAGCTATATTATCAAAGCTTTTGTTTTTTCCATACTTGTTATTAAACTTTTCTAAGAACATATGTGCTAGAATAGGTATATCATTTTGCCTTTCTCTAAGTGACGGTATTTTTATTGGTACAACATTCAAACGGTAAAACAAATCTTCTCTAAACTTGCCTTTTTCTATTAATTCCTTTAGATTTTGATTTGTAGCTGCAATAACTCTTACATCTATTTTAATACTTTTTGTCCCACCCAGTCTCATTATTTCTTTTTCTTGTAAAACTCGAAGGAGTTTTGATTGCAAATTTAATGGCATTTCACCAATCTCATCTAAAAGTATAGTTCCTCCATTTGCAATTTCAAACATTCCCAGCTTTTCTTTATTTTGAGCACCTGTAAATGCTCCTTTTTCATACCCAAATAATTCTGACTCTATTAAAGTATCTGGTATAGCCGCACAGTTTACTTTTATATATGGCATATCTTTTCTATTACTCTTATCATGTATTTCTTTTGAAACAACTTCTTTACCGCTTCCAGTTTCACCTGTTATTAAAATTGTTGCATCAGTTTTTGCAATATGACTTATCAATTCTTTTATTTCCCTCATTTTATCGTCTTCACCAACTAAATTGTCTTTTTTCCAATATTTATTTCTAAAATACTCCAACTCATTTAAATATTTTTCATTCTTTCTTTCAATTTTTTCCAGGTCTTGTTTTAGTTTTATTAACTCTGTTAAATCCCTCATAACAGTTAATACCTGAACAACTTCGCCTTTTTCGTTAAAAAAAGGATTTCCTGTTATTAATACTTTTTTATTATTTCTATTTATAGTAGATAATGAGCTGATTTTCTTTTTTTGTTGTAAAACTTTAAAAGATACAGCCTCACTAAAATATTCTTTATCCAATAATTCTTGTATATTTTTTCCAACTATTTCTTCTTCTTTTATTTCTGTTATCTCAGTATAGCCTTTATTTACTGCTAAGACAATACCATCTTTATCAACCGAACAGATTCCATCAGATACAGCATCTCCTATAGTAAATGCACTAAGTTCTCTTTCTTTGTACTTACTAAGAGCATCTAAATTTTCTACTTGTTCTTCAATTATACCTTTATAAAAATTTAAAATTTCAAAAGTTATGTTATCAACTTCTATGAAGCTTAAGTCTTTTAATTTATCTAATTTTTGTTTTAATTTATCATCAATTTCAAATAAATGTTTATTCATTCTACTACTCCTAACCTTCAGTTTATAGTATACCATTAATACTATTATAACTTTAGTTTAGCAAAACAAAAAGTTTTACTGTCGAAAATTTCTATTTTAAAAATCAATCTTTATATATAAAGTTAATATTAAATTAAATTTTCATGTTAAAGAGCACTTCTTTTTGATAGATACTTTTATGCAAACCATCAAAAGAAGTGCTTTATTTTCAATTAATCTGTTATTAGGAATATAGTAAATTTCTTCAATGTCATTATTATAGACACCTACGTCCGAAAGTTGATTTATGCTCCGGGAGATGTTTCCAAGCTTCAGCACGATAAAAACTTTTAGTCAATCTAAAGCTCAACATTTTGAAAATCTAAGAATCATTTATAAACTCGTACCTCAGACATATAAATAATTCTAAGATTTTCTAAAATGTTTCGCTAAGATTGACTAAAAAGTTTTTATATGTGGCTTTCAGCTTTGGAAACATCTCCCTGCGTATAAATCAACTTTCTAGCCCAGTTATCTATATAGATCGTAAACTCTAGAACTAAAACTATACAATTTACCACATTTATTATAAACAATAGTATCTTAATATACATCAGACATAAGAATGGTAAATTGCTATTAGAAAATATTATTTAGAAAAATTACATACTCTATTAAGTCCTAAAATTTCTCTTGCATCAGCTGGAGTTGCTACTTCATTTCCTGCTACTCTTATGATATCAGCTGCACGTTTTACTAATTGTGCATTTGATTCTGCAAGAACTCCTGCACTCCACATTACGTTATCTTCCATACCAACTCTTAAATGTCCGCCCATAGCAACTGTAGCTAACATTATTGGAACGTGTTGTTTACCAATTCCAAGAGCTCCCCATGTACTTCCTTCTGGTATCAATCCTTTTAAGTATACTAAGTTTTCAACTGTAGCAGTTGACCCACCAGCTGCTCCTAAAACTAATTGGTAATGACAAGGTGTTTTTAATACACCTTTCTTTACATAATAAGTAGAATTATATATCATACCTGCGTCAAATATTTCAATTTCAGGTTTTACATCAAGCTCTTGCATTGTCATTCCTAATTCTTCTAAGAATTTTGGATGATTTATAAACAAGCTATTATGCATCCAGTTCATTGAACCACAATCATAAGAAGCTATTTCTGGTCTTATAGTTCTTAAATGTGCTTGTCTTGTTTCATCTGTTGCATTTAAATCTCCAGAAGTTGTGCAGTTTATAATAATATCACATTTTTTCTTTATTAAATCCACTGTTTCTTCAAACTTAGCTCTGTCCATTGTTCCATTACCTTCATCATCTCTCATATGAAGATGGCAGATTGCTGCACCTAATTTATAACATTCATATACATCATTTGCAATTTCTTGCGGAGTCATTGGAACATTTGGATTATCCTTTTTCTTTGGCCATGCACCGGTTGGTGCTACTGTAATAATTGTTTTTTTTGCTGACATTTTAATACCCCATTTCTTATTTTTATATTATCTTTCAACTATGATAGCAGTACCCATACCGCCGCCTATGCATAAAGTTGCTAATCCGCGTTTAGCATCTCTTTTTTCCATTTCATATAATAATGTAGTAAGTATTCTTGCTCCTGAGCATCC
>NZ_JAEEGC010000193.1 GCF_019207025.1 Clostridium thailandense
ATTACCTTTTTTATCCACTATGGATCCACCTATTATAGCTATATCTGCTCTTAGCGGTAATTCTAAAAGATATTCTTTATCTCCCACTTTTACTTTTTGCTTTCCTTCTTCTACAATTGTTCCTACTCCAGTTTCTGTTAAGAAACCACCTATACCTGAACCGCCACATCTTATCTGCTCTGCTAGTGTGCCTTGAGGTACTAAGTCTACTGCTATTTCTTTTGCATTCATCTGTCTTCCAGTTTCAGGATTCAATCCAATATGGGATGCTATAACTTTTTTAGCTTGTTTATTCACTATTAACTTACCAATGCCTTTATCTGGAAATCCAGTGTCATTTGCTATTATTGTTAAATCCTTTACTCCTTTTTTAACAATTGCATCAATAATAGGTTCTGGAGTTCCTGCTCCCATAAAGCCACCTATCATAACAGTCATTCCATCTTTTATATATTCCATTACTTCATCAATACTTTTAACTTTATCCATATTTTCTCACCTTCCTCTTAAGCAATTATTTATTTACAACTACAAGTCTATAAATAAGAAAATTCATTTATTTGGAAGGGTTGAATAAATTTTTCTTATTATAGACTATATAGTTCCAAATTCCTCTATGGCACCCCAAAATGGTGGCACCTAGTATTCTAAATTTTAGTTATTTGCTTCTTTAATTTGAGCTACAAGTTCAGGAACTATCTTTTTATAATCCCCAACTAATGCAAGATCAGCTGCCTTCATTATTGGAGCATCTGCATCCTTGTTTATTGCTACAATATAATCACTGTCCTGCATTCCAGCTAAATGTTGTATTGCTCCTGATATACCACAGGCTATATATAGATTTGGCCTAACAGTCTTACCAGTTTGTCCAACTTGATAAGCTTTGTCCAACCAGCCATTATCTATAGCCGCTCTTGAGCCTGCAACAATTCCGTCTAATACATCAGCAAGCTCTTTTAATACTTCAAAACCTTCTTTGCTGCCGAGTCCTCTTCCTCCAGAAACTATTACTTTAGCTTCTCCTATGTCCATACAGTCTTTGCAAGCTTTAACCACATCTAAAGTTTTTGTTCTTATATCAGCTTCACTTAAGTTTGCAGCTATCTTTTGGATTTCTCCAGTTCTTGCAGCATCCTTAGCTAATTTTTCAAATACTCCTGGTCTTACTGTAGACATTTGTGGTCTATGATCTGAGCAAACTATTGTAGCCATTAGGTTTCCACCAAAAGCTGGTCTTGTCATAAGTAAGTTTTTATTTTCTGGATCTATATCAAGAGAAGTACAGTCAGCTGTAAGTCCTGTAGAGAGCCTTGCTGCAACTCTTGGAGCTAAGTCTCTTCCCATAAAAGTTGCACCAACAAGCACTGCTTCTGGCTTAACTTCAGTTGCTAAATCGCATATTACCTTTGCATATCCATCTGTTGTAAAATGTTTTAATAATGGGCTGTCAGCATATATTACTTTATCAGCTCCATAAGCTACTAATTCTTTTGCTATATTATCTATATCACTTCCAAGTAAAAGAGCAGTTAATTCAACTCCTAACTTGTCTGCTAAATCTCTGCCTTTTCCGAGTAATTCTAAGGATACCTTTTGAAGTTCTCCGTCTCTTTGTTCAGCAAACACCCATACACCTTTGTAATCTGCTATATTCATCTCTAATCAATACCTCCTGTTTTATATCTAAAAAAATGAAACTCCTTCTCCTATCGTCGAATGAGTAAGCGACTATCACCAAATCAGAGATTTGGGATATCTGCTTAGATATAGTGTCTCTCTTTTAATTTTGAAACTGCACATGCTGCTGCTTCTTTAGCTGGCAAGATTACTAATTCACCGTGTCCTTTAGCTTCCTTAGTCATTGACTTTTTAACCTTTGTTGGTGATCCAGCAAGACCAAGAAGAGATTTATCTACGTCTATGTCATTGGCACTCCATATCTTAACGTCTTTTTTATATGCATCAAAGATATTTGCCATATGCATATATCTTGGTTCATTTAGCTCTTTTATAGCTGTTAAAAGTACTGGGGTTTTAACGCTTATTACTTCATATCCATCTTCCCATGCTCTTTGAACCTTTAAAGCATCTCCCTCTACTTCTACTTTTTCTACATAAGTAACCTGTGGAATTCCCAAATGTTCAGCTATTTCTGGTCCAACTTGAGCAGTATCTCCGTCTATAGCTTGTCTTCCTGCAAATATTATGTCATAATCTAATTTTTTTAATGCTCCTGCTAAAGTATGAGATGTAGCTAAAGTATCTGCTCCTCCAAAAGTTCTATCTGATATAAGGATTGCTTCATCTGCTCCCATAGATATAGCTTCTCTTAAAGCTTTTTCTGCCTGTGGTGGTCCCATACTTATTATAGTAACCTTTCCACCAGTCTTTTCCTTTAATACTAATGCTTCTTCTAAAGCATTTTTATCATCTGGATTTATTATTGATGGAACACCATCTCTTATTAGTGTTCCTGTTTTTGGATCTATTTTA
>NZ_JAEEGC010000194.1 GCF_019207025.1 Clostridium thailandense
CTCGTTAAAAGTCATTTAGACTTTTAACCAATCAAATCTTCTAAGCTTTTTCAAAAATATGAGCTAAGACTTGTAGCAAAAGTATTTAAATGTGTCTTCCAGAATGTCAATATATCCCTGCGTATAAGTTAAGTGTCTAATGTAGGTATCTATATAGATGTCCACCAACGAAAGTTGAATTATGCTCTGGGAGATATTTCCCTGCGCATAATTCAACTTTCTGGTGTATTTCTAATAGTGCGGCAGCCCCTATTTTACAATGATATTAAAAATTACTCTTGAAGAAACTTTTTAACTCTTATATAAGTTTGTTCATCACCAATAGCTATAAATGTGTCACCTTCTATAAAAGTTGCATAAGGCCCTGGAGAAAGAATCAAATTATTATTGCGTCTTATACCGATTATTGTAGCACCAGTATTTTGCCAAAATTTAACTTCTGATATAGTTTTACTGATAAACTTAGAAGTTGAATCTATATCAAATTCTAGAGGAGTATATGGATTGCTATTTTTAAATCTATCTGAATAGTCAAGTAGTTTGTTAATTAATGTTTGCAGTTTATTTTCTGATTCATGTTTTTCTATCATTACAGTGAGAATTTCTTTTTTTAATGAATGAATTGAATCTAAATTTTTAAATTTGTCAATAAACTTTATGGCATTATCTACGCATTTAATCACAATTCCACTACCTTGGATTACTTCAACTATATCCATATCACTTAATAAGGTAATGGAGCGTCGTATAGTTTCTGGAGAAACTTTATAGTTTCCAGCAAGAGTTGACCGACCATGAAGCTTTGTACCTACGGGAAGATCACCAGATACTATTCTTGCTGCGATGTCAATTGCTATTTGTTGATAAATAGGTTTTATGATTGATTCATTTGGCATTTTAAAAAACTCCTAACTAATTATATATTTAATGTAAAACGTCAATAATTTAAGTTACTCACAACCTAAAACTATTTTAAATTCATAATGACAAAAAATCAAGTAACTTTACAAAGTGACAACTCTATGTTAAACTTAAGTTGTCACTTCAAGAGTTTTACAATTTTAATAGGAGGAATAAGGATGATAGAAATTAAAAATTTAAAGAAAACTTTTAAGAACAATATTGTGTTAAAAGATGTAAGTCTAACTATAAATGAAGGAGAATTAGTTGTATTTATAGGACCAAGTGGATGTGGTAAAACTACAACTTTAAAAATGATTAATAAACTTATAATGCCAACTTCCGGAGAGATTTTAATTGATGGAAAAAATATTATAAATGAAGACACTATAAGTCTTAGACGGAAAATGGGGTATGTTATACAGCAGACAGGACTTTTTCCTCACATGACAGTTAAGGAAAATATTTCCTTAATAGCTGATTTGCAAAAATGGGATAAAGATAAGATTACTATAAAGGTTTCTGAACTATTAAAGCTAGTTGGATTAAATAAAGAAGAATATATAGATAAATATCCTAGTGAACTTAGTGGAGGGCAGCAACAAAGAATAGGAATTGCAAGAGCCTTTATGATGAATCCAGAAATTATTTTAATGGACGAGCCTTTCAGTGCATTGGATCCAATTACCAGAAATCAACTTCAAGATGAAGTATATAATATACAGCAAGAACTTAAAAAGACCATTGTATTTGTAACACATGATATGGATGAAGCTTTAAAATTAGCAGATAGAATTTGTATTATGAAAGATGGGTTAGTAGTACAATTTGATACTCCAGAAAATATTCTTAAACATCCAGCGGATGATTTTGTAAAGGAATTTATAGGTAAAGATAGAATTTGGAATCAGCCAGAATTAATTAAAGTAAAAGATATTATGATAAAAAATCCGATTAAGGCTGTAGAAGAAAGAACATCGTTGCAGGCTATTCAAATAATGCGGTCCAATCATGTGGATAGCTTATTAATAGTGGATGGTGATGAAAAACTTAATGGGCTTGTAACTTTAAAGGATATAAGAAAAACTCTTGAAAAAAATACAAAGTTGAAGGACATAATGGAAAGAAACATTATAACAGTAAGTAGTGATGATTCAATAATAAATGTGTTAGAAAAAATGGAAAAAGAGAGTATTGGATACGTTCCTGTTATAAATGAAAATTCAAAGTTAGTTGGGTTGATCACTAGGAGCAGCCTTTTATCTGTTCTTAGTAATCAGTTTTTAGATAAGGAGGTTTTGTTGCATGAATAATTTTAAGACATTAATAGAATTTTTCATAGATAGAAAGGAACAAATATATAGTTTGTTCTTACAACATATCCAGTTAACAGTTTTAGCTGTAGTAATTTCAATAGCTATTGGTGTGCCTTTAGGGGTTCTGATTACAAGAGTTAGAAAATTATCTGGACCTGTAATTGGTGTTGCAAATATTATGCAATCCATTCCTAGTTTGGCACTTTTAGGATTCCTAATACCTTTGTTAGGGATCGGAAGTAAACCAGCTATTACAATGGTAGTATTATATTCTCTATTGCCTATAGTTAAAAATACTTTTACAGGTATGGAAAATATAAATGCTGCTACTTTAGAAGCAGCTGAAGGAATTGGATTAACAAAATCACAAATATTAATAAAAATTCAGTTGCCATTAGCATTGCCAGTTATCATGTCAGGTATAAGAATATCTGCAGTTACTGCTGTTGGTCTTATGACAATTGCCGCATTTATAGGCGCAGGCGGATTAGGATATTTAGTATTTTCTGGGGTACAAACTGTTAATAGTTATATGATTTTGGCTGGAGCAATACCAGCATGTTTACTTGCTTTAGTATTGGATTTTATAATTGGAAGAGTAGAAATGCTAGTTATACCTGACGGAATCAAAGTATCTTCTACAAGAACTAAATCTAAAAATAAATTTATTGCCAGTAAAAAGTTTAAGTTAGCAGCAGCAATTTTAGTTGTTGTAATAATTGGTGGTAGTGTCTTTAAATCCTTTGTAGGTAATAAAAAAGAAATAGTTATAGGTTCCAAAAATTTCAACGAACAATTAGTACTAGGAAATATTTTGGCATCCTTAATAGAAAATAATACAGATTATAAAGTAGAAAAAAAGTTAAATCTTGGTGGAACAAGTGTTGTATTTAATGCCATAAAATCTGGAGATATAGATATGTATGTAGAATATACAGGTACTGGTCTTGTTGATATAATGAAACAAAATGTGCAAGGAGATCAAAATAAGGTTTATAATATGGTAAGTGATTATTTTAAGAAAAACTATGGAATTGATTGGTTAAAACCATTGGGCTTTAATAATACCTATGCATTAGCAGTAAAACAGGATTTAGCTAATAGATATAATTTAAATACTATATCAGATTTGGCTAATGTAAGTAAAGACCTCAAATTAGGTAGTACTATGGAATTTATTAATAGAGCTGATGGATTGATTGGTCTGAGTAAGGCTTATAATTTGCAATTTAAAAGTGAAAAAGGAATAGATGGAGGTCTTAGATATTCAGCTCTAGAAGATAATTCCACACAAGTAATAGATGCTTTTTCCACAGATGGATTGTTACAAAAATTTAAATTAAAGCTTTTAAAGGATGATAAGAGTTTTTTTCCACCTTACTATGCAGTTCCAATAGTGAGAGAAGATACACTTAAAAAATATCCAGAGTTGAAACCATTGTTAAATAAACTGGAAGGTGTTATGGATGATGAAACTATGCAAAAGCTTAATTATAAAGTAGATAATGGAGAAGAAGCTGAAAAAGTAGCTAATGACTTTCTAAAAGAAAAAGGATTAATTTAAAAGACTAAGAGCTTGTCATTATACCAAAAATGGTGGCAGGACTACTGGAAGTTTGTAAGTATTATATGGTTGGTAGAAAATTTTAATAATCCAAAGAACCACTGAATTTGTGATATTCAGTGGTTCTTTTTGCATAATGATATATAAATAGTAATGGACATTATTATTCCATGAACTGCGGGGATTTGAATATTCTGAAAATAGTATTGCAATCGTATTCATAGTATGCTAATATTAAATCGTAAAAAAAATTATAATAAATTTTTTTATTATAATTTTTTTTATCATAATAATTTATACATTATAGATAAACACGGCCGACACTTAACTTATACTATGAGAATTATCGGTAATAATTGGGAGATGCAAACATATTTCTAGAGGACAATTGACAAAAGACATAGGACAGTGAAGGTAAGTTTTCTTCCTTACGGCAGAAAGCTAATTTATTTTTTTAGGTTTGTTTTGTGAGTGCAAAACATCACTTATTCAAATACTCAGAAAGTAGAAGTTTCTTTTAAATTAAAGATTTTTCATAGTGTAGCGGAGAAAAATCCTCCTTCACTGTCCTTTGTCCTTTGTCAATTGTCCTCTGTCCTCTAAAAAATATTTAACTTGTGTTAACTGTTACCAATAAATATTTTTTATAAGTTAACTTTCTGGTTAGGTTATCTATAATACAGATAATGAATATAACTAATTAAATTTGCTATATTTGTTATAAATTCAGAAAAATATTTTTTAATTTTAGGAGGTAACATATGAGTAAAATTGTCGTAGAATCATCAAAAGAAGTGCCAGTATTTGATGAAGCTGATGTTTTAGTTGTTGGTTCTGGTCCTGCAGGACATTCAGCGGCTATTGCAGCTGCACGTGCTGGCGCTAAGAAAGTAATTCTTGTAGAACGTTATGGACATTTGGGTGGTATGGCTACAGGCGGTTTTGTTATTTTAATTCCTCATTTATCCTTTGGTGAGAAAAGAATGGTTATGGGCTTACAACAGGAATGGATCGATCGTATGAGTAAGCTTCCCTATGGTTCTTTAGGACCTAAGAAAGAAGAAACAGGAAGCAAAGACCCTATGCTTTTAAAAAAATGGGCTGGTTATTGGGGATTTGTGCTTAATGGCAGTATTAATTATGGTGCATATTTAGATCCAAATCAACTAAAAGTTGTCTTGGATCAGATGATTGAAGAAGAAGATAATAAGATTATTCCTTATTTAGAATGTTGGAGTGTTGGAGCTATAATGGATGGAGATACCATAAAAGGTGTAATTATTGAAAGTAAAGAAGGCCGCAGGGCGATTCTTGGAAAAGTTGTAATAGATTGCACGGGCGATGCTGATATATGTTCCTTTGCAGGAGGTGCTTTTGATGAAGATCGAGATCAATCCCTTAGAAGTGCGAACACAGCATCTGTTTATCGCCTAGGTGGAGTGGATTTTAGAACCTTTGCAGAGTGGAAGGCAGATAATTTTCAAGAGTGGTATAGTGTGCATATGACTAATATGAGTAAAATTACAGGTTTCAAAATGTCTCCGCATGCTACGCCTCGTAATGATCAATGTTGGATAAATAATTGGCTGCCTAGATATTGTCTGGACATTAAAGACTTAACAGAAACGCAAATGAGTGTACGTCGTACAATGTTTGAAGCTATAGACTATCTAAAGGAAAAGGTTCCAGGTTTTAAAAATGCATATTTAATAGATATCGCACCTCAAACAGGTACCCGTGGCAGCAGAAGAATTCATGGAGTATACACACTTTCTAAAATGGACTTAGATAATACTTATGAGCATGAGGACACTATAGCAGTAGTTCCACCTTTCAACTTTAATGTTTGCAAGACACCTACAGAAATACCTTATAGGGTTATGGTACCAGTAAAAATTGAAAATCTTTTAGTTGCAGGAAGATCTTTCTCATCAACTCATGAAGCTAATGACTGGTCAAATTTAATTCCTCACTGTTCAACTTTAGGACAAGCAGCTGGCGTAGCAGCGGCAGTATCATTAGAAGATAATACAAATGTACGTCAAGTGGATATTAAGAAAGTACAAAGAATATTAAAAAATCAGAATGTTTATCTTCCAAGATAAAGATACTTTGTATGAATTTTCTAATAATAAAGTTGATTTATACTAGGGGAGTTATTGGTAGTGGTTGAAAGATATAAATATATTTTTAGAGGACAATTGACAGAGGATAGTGGACAATGAAGGTAAGCTTTCTTCCTTATGTCAGAAAACTAATTTATTTTTTTAGGCTTGTTTTGTGAGTGTAAAACATCGCTTAATAATAGAGTATTCTTACTAAACAAGAGAGCAGTAGTTTCTTTTAAATTAAAGATTTTTAGTAGTGCAGCGGAGGAAAATCATCCTGCACTGTCCTATAAAAATATTTGACTTGCATTAATTGTTACCAATAGATCCCGGAGAATAAGTTAAGTGTCGGCCGTAGGTATCTATATTATACAAAATAAAATATGGGGGGATAATGTTATGCCAGAAGTTCTAAAACCTGATGGACTTGAAACAATGTCATCTAAGAGAAAGACTCTGTGTGCTATTGCCATTTTAATTTGCGGTTTTGCATATTGGTCTACCAGATATAAGGCAAATGCTCTGCTTCCGATGATTTCAGGAGAATTAAATGGTCTTACTTATTATTCATGGGCACCTATGGTATTCAGTTTAACAGGTGCTATTTCAGCTCCATTCTGGGGGAAGATGGGGGATATATATGGTAAGAAAAAGATACTATTAACTGTACTAGGAATTATGGTAACTGGGGAGATACTATGTTTTTCAGCTCCTAATATATGGTTTTTTATAGCGGGCTACGCAGTTAATGGATTTGGAGCTGGAGCCATGCAGGGCACATACATGGCACTTTTAGGTCAGCTGTTTCCTCCAACTGAACGTGGAAAAATAGGCGGAACCATACTTTCAGTAATGAGTGTAGTACAATTGACTTTACCTACACTAGCAGCATTGATTTCAGAACACTGGACGTGGAGGTATGTATTTGTACTTACGGCAATAATTTTCTTAATAACATTTTTCTTTGTAATGTTTGCTGTTCCGAATGTTATTGATGAGAATGCTGATAAAAGAATTGATATTTTTGGTGTTATAACATTAGCAATTGCTGTTTCTAACTTTTTATTGGCTTTATCCTGGGGAGGGTCAAAATTTAAATGGAATTCTCCAACAATCATCATTATGCTGCTTGTATCAATAATAGTTTTTGTTTTATTCTTTAAACACGAAGAAAAAATTCAAGAGTATTCAATAATATCTACTAAATTGCTGAAAAATAGAAATTTTTTAGCCTGCTGTCTTATATCTGTAAGTATGACCTTTGGACTTACTTGTGTAGCCACTTATTTAAGTCTTTATGTACAAGGCGTTATGGGGAAATCAGCAACTGTTTATGCAACTCTTGAAATTCCAGCAAGCTTTATAGGTATCTTTATGGGTGCTTTTGCAGGATTTATGATGGATAAAACTAAACATTATAAATGGATGCTTGTACTAGCTCCTTCCTGTGCGGTTATAACTATGTCCTTCTTTGGGTTAATGCCTGCAACGATATCTTTAATTGCAATAATTGCTGCCAGAGCTATTTATAATGTAGGAGGAGGCTCATGGATGCCTTCTATCAATACCTTAAGTGCTATGGCCTATATTAAACCTAAAGACTATGGTGTTGGTAACGGTACACTGTTCTTCTTTACTGCTTTAGGAAATGCACTTTCACCAGCACTATTAGGATCTATACTGAATACTGTCTATGCAAAATTTATTGTAAGTAATATATCCAATCTTTCTTTAAATCCTAAACAAGTATCACTGGTGTCTACGGCACGTGTATTGGTAAACAAAGATTCACTAAAGCAATTGAAAGCAACTTTTGCTGATCCTTCTCAATATAACACAGTTGTACAAGTTGTAAGAAATACTTTGCAGACTTCTTTGCGTTCAGTATTTATGACTGCAGCTTGTTTCATATGTATAGGTGTCATTTCTGCACTAATCTTAAAAGAGATTCCTTTAGATCAAGTGGAATATAAAGGAAGACTCAGAAAATAATTTATATCTATATATAAATTAAAAGAAGGTTTAATTATAGATGTCCACGGCCGACACTTAACTTATTCAGAATAAATAAATTTTCTTTCCCTATACTAAATATAAGTTAGTATAGGGAGTGATTTTTATGGGTAGAAAAGCAATGGAAATTAGCCTT
>NZ_JAEEGC010000195.1 GCF_019207025.1 Clostridium thailandense
TGCTCATTACTGTTTTTTCTTTACTACTAACAAGTAGTTCAAAAGAATTGCTGGTTTACTTTACTTAATAAAAGCTATTTAAGCTTTTAACCTCTGTTTAATTTTCAAGGATCATCGCCGCTTCATTTAAGCGACTATTATAGTTTATCATCTCTGCTTAACATTGTCAAGAACTTTTTTTAATTCTTTTTGTTAAGCTTTGTCGTTTCTTCAAGCGACATGTGTTATTTTATCACATTCTTCAAGCATGATATATCTTAATTCTTGTATTTTGTCAATTTATCGCTAATTTCTTCTTATTAAATCTAATTTTCTCCCATATTCTTATATTGATACACTAGGATAAGTTTTTTGTTAAATACTGAATATTCTCCATAAACTATCACTGATCAATATTTGATTTAAGCCTTTTAAACATAAAAAGAGCGTTTATTTTCACGCTCTTTTATGGCCTTAACTTATTTAGTCTTATAAAATATTATATGATCTCTCCATTTGCCATTAATAAATAAGTATTTTTCACTTACTCCAAGCTCTTTAAATCCACAAGCTTTAAGAACTCGTTGAGACTTTATGTTATCTACAAGCGTCGATGCTTCCAATCTATGTAATCCAATATCATCAAATGCATATTTAGTCGCAAGCTTTAGTGCTTCTTTCATATATCCCTTACCTTGTTCATTTTCATCTACGGAATATCCTACAAAAGCACTTTTAAATACACCCATTACTATATTAGATATTTGTACTTTACCAATAAACTTTCTATCTTTGTATATGCCAAAGTTAACACTATCTCCATTTAAATACTGTTTATATCCCTCTATTAATGTTCGCTTCTGTCCTTGCAATGTATAAAAACTTTCATCTCTATCTGGTTCAAATGGAGTAAGATATTCTCTATTCTTTAAATAGTAATTTAAAACCTCCTCAGTATCATTAGGAGTTAAAATCGAAAGTTCTATAGTTCTACTGCTTATTTCTGATTCTTTATATTTATGTTCATTTCTAAAATTATCAAAATCCACTCCAAATAGTAGCTCATCTTTAAATACTTTATTTGAAATTATACTGTTTGAGATTATTCCTTCTAATTTAAATCCAAGGTCAGTAAAAGCCATAATATTAATCTCTTCATCTGCTGATACGTTAACTTTATTAATATCCATATTTTTAAATAAAGATGTTAATAATATACTTAAAGCTTCCTTTAGTAATTCATAGCTATCTTCACCATACTTGTAAAACTTAATCCTAAAAATACAGTATTTATTTTCTTTTGACAGTTCAATAATAAAAACTCTTCCTATAGTTATTCCCGAACCATCTCTTATTATATATTCGCTTTTACTACCATTAACTAGATTAACAGTTACATGATGTTCTTTTAACATTCTAATCTCTCCCATTAATTAGACTTATAAACTTCATAAATATATATGTAACATTATAGCATAAAAAATGTTGATAATATAAAAGTATATGTTTATATTATTTATATGCCTTAAAATTTAAAGTAAGGATGTGTTATTAATGAATAAACAAAGTATATCTAAAGTAAATTTGTTTCTTATAGGTTTAAAAAGCAGACTTGAGGAGAATTTAGATATCTTTAAAAACATTACAGTAGTATATAAGACTGGACTAAAAAATTTTAAAGGTATTGGTACATATGATTCTGATAAAATAAAGTTTAACTTTAACGGAAAAACTGAATCTTTATCTATGGATGGATTAACAACTAAACTTTGTGATACCGCAGTAAATTATGATAGTATGATTTTGACTTATAGTGAGAGAGGAACTGATATATTAATTGAAGCAGATAACAAAAATGTAAAAATGAAAAACATAGATATTAAGGAAGAAGAAACTATAAGCAACAGTATTAATGAAACTTCTACATTATTAAATAGAAATTATTATATAAAAGTTGGAAAAGCCGATAAATTATTAAAAGAGATTGGTGTAATGACCAAAGAAGGAAAAGTTAAAAACTATAAAATACGTAAATATAATCAAATAGATCATTATGTTGAGCTTTTTGACGAGATGCTAAACGATATCCCTAGAAATAAGGTTATAAATATATTAGATTGCGGATGTGGCAAATCATATTTGAGCTTTGTACTAAATTATTATTTAACAGAAGTAAAAAAAATCAAATGTCATTTTATAGGGTTAGACTATAAAGAAAGTGTTATAGAAACTTCTCGTAAAATGGCTGAGAACTTAGGTTACAAAAACATGGAATTTCATGAAATAGATGTAAAAGATTATATTCCTAAAAACAAAATAGGTATTGTTATGTCTCTTCATGCTTGTGATACAGCCACAGATATGGCTCTAGCCCTTGGAATAAAATTAGATTCTGATGCCATAATCGCAGTTCCTTGCTGCCACCGAGAACTGTTGAGCCAATATTCATATGAACCCTTTAAAAGTATACTTAAGCATGGAGTATTTAAATCTAGAATGGCTGATATTTTAACTGATGGAATGAGATCTCTATTACTTGAGGCAAAGGGCTATGATGTTTCTGTTGTGGAATATATTTCTCCACTTGAAACACCTAAAAACATTATGATAAGAGCATTAAAAAACAAAGATGAAAACGAAGATTTAATGGCCGAATATTTTAATCTTATGTCAAGTTTAAATGTATATCCTGCCCTATATGGTTTTTTAAATGAATGATAAAATAAAGAGGGGTACAATCTACCCCTCTTACAAAACTTCTCTATTTATTTTCTGCCTCAAACTTCTTCATAAATTCTACTAAAGCTTTAACACCTTCTATTGGCATAGCATTATATATACTTGCTCTCATACCACCAACAGTTCTGTGTCCCTTTAAGTTATCAAATCCAGCTGCTTTAGCTTCTTTTACAAACTTTGCATCTAATTCGGCTGATTCAGTTACAAAAGGTACATTCATTAATGAACGATCCTTCTTTTCAACTGTTCCCTTGAACATATTGCTTGCATCAAGATACTCATATAGTATAGCAGCTTTTTCTTCATTTCTCTTCTTCATTGCTTCTAAACCGCCTAATTTTTGAACAAGCTTAAATACCTTACCACATATATATATTCCATATGCTGGTGGTGTATTATACAATGACTTATTATCTGCGTGAACTTTATAATTAAGTACAGTTGGAGTACCTGGTAATACATCATCTGTAAGTAAATCCTCACGAATTATTACTACAACAACTCCTGCAGGTCCTATATTTTTTTGAACTCCTGCAAAAATAAGTCCATATTTAGTTACATCTACAGGCTCAGATAATATGTCTGAAGACATATCCGCCACTAATATTTTGTCGCCTGTTTCAGGAATATCATTGTATTTAAGTCCATGTACTGTTTCATTGTGACATATATAAACGTAATCCGCATCATCAGAAACCTTTAAATTCTTTAAATCCGGTATATACGTAAAATTCTTATCTTCTGAAGAAGCTATAACATTAACCTTTCCATACATCTTAGCTTCTGCTATTGCTTTTTTAGACCATTGTCCTGTTTTAATGTAGTCAGCAACTTTATTTTTCATTAGATTCATTGGAATCATTGCAAATTGCTGAGATCCTCCACCCTGCAAAAATAATACCTTATAGTTATCCGGGATGTTCATTAGTTCTCTTAATGTCTTTTCTGCATCAACAATGATTTCTTCAAAAGCTTTAGAACGATGACTCATCTCCATAACTGACATACCAGTTCCTTTATAATCAAGCATTTCTGCTGCTGCTTCTCTAAGCACTTCCTCTGGTAATGTAGCTGGTCCTGCTGCGAAATTATATACTCTTGCCATTTTAAAAAATCCCCCTTATTTACTTTAAATTATGAATAAATAGACCACTTCTTAGTTTTGGCTCAAACCATGTAGATTTTGGAGGCATAACCTCTCCAGCATCCGCTATAAGCATTAAATCTTCTATTGCAGTTGGATACATAGAGAAGGCTACCCCCTCTTTTTGCTTATCTATTCTCATTTCGAGTTCTTTTAGACCTCTTATACCACCCACAAAATCCACTCTATTATCCGTTCTTGGGTCTTTAATTCCCAAAATTGGATTTAGTAAGTTATTTTGAAGAATAGACGCATCTAATCTATCAACAAGATTACAAGGATCATAAGTCCCCTCTTTTGCAGTAAGCTCATACCATTTTCCACCCAAATACATTCCGTAAGTATGCTTACAAGAAGGCTTATATGGCCCATCTCCTTCATATATATTTACATCAAATTTTTCCGAAACCTTAAACATATATTCCTCAGTAGAAAGTCCATTCAGGTCCTTGACAATCCTGTTATAATCCATAATTCTTAAGTCTGAATGAGGGAAAAGTACTGATAAGAAGAAATTGAATTCTTCATCTCCTGTATAGTTAGGATTTTCTTTTCTTCTTTTCAAACCAACTTTTACAGCTGAAGCTGATCTGTGATGACCATCTGCTATATATAAGCTATCTATATTTTTAAATATATTACATATATTATTTATAATATGCTCATCATCTATAATCCATACCATATGTCTTATATTATCTTCTGCTACAAAATCGTACTCAACTTCTTTTTCAGTATATAATTTTATTATATCATTAAGTTCGTTATTATATCTATAAGTTAAGAAAATTGGTCCTGTATTTGCATCGCAAATATCGACATGATTAATTCTATCTTTTTCTTTATCGGCTCTAGTATGCTCATGCTTCTTAATTGCATCATTCATGTAATCATCTATAGAAGTACATCCAACTATGCCTGTTTGCTCTATTCCATCCATCACCAATCTATAAATATATAGATGCTTTTTATTGTCTTTTGCCAAGACTCCTTTATTAATCATTTCATATAAATTATTCTTTGCCTTTTCATAAACAATGTCATCATATATATTTATATTTCTATCTAGATCTATTTCTGCCTTATCTACATGCAAAAATGAATATTCATTATCCCCTACAAGCTCTCTTGCTTCTTCACTATTCATAACATCATAAGGTAATGCTGCAACTTTATGAGCTAAATCTTTTCTAGGCCTTACTGCCGCAAACGGTTTTAAAATCGCCATAGTCATCCCCCTCTTTCTTATGCATTAACTGCAATTTTATTGCAATGACAAAAATCTTCAATTATATCTACTATTTCTTCCCCAATTCTTCCTTGAGCCTCTTCTGTAGAACCTCCTATATGTGGTGTAACACAAACTTTAGGATGGTTTACTAATTCAGTATTAGGCTTAGGTTCATTTTCAAATACATCAAGACCTGCTCCATTAATTTTTCCTAGATTTAAAGCTTCTACTAATGCTTCTTCATCAACTACTCCGCCTCTTGCACAGTTAACTATATAGGCTCCATCTCTCATAATAGCAAATTCATCTTTTCCTATAACAGCTCCTTCTTCTTTATTAAAAGGAACATGAAGTGAAACAAAATTGGCCTTCTTTAAGAGTTTATCTAATGGGCAAAATTCAAATCTTTCATATCCTTTTGCCTTTCCAAGCTTATCAGTATAAACTACTTTCATTCCTAAAGCTTCTGCTCTTTTAGCAACTTCTCTTGCTATTCTACCAAATCCAACAAGTCCTAGAGTTTTTCCAAATAGTTCTATTCCTTCATATTTTTTCTTTTCCCATTTTCCATCTCTCATTGTTACATTTGCTAAATGTACATATCTTGTCAGTGCAAATAAGTGAGCAATTGTAAGCTCTGCAACTGAAGCACTACTTGCATTAGGTGTGTTTCTAACTTCTATTTCATTTTCCTTAGCATATTTTACATCAATATTGTCTACTCCAACTCCACCACGAATTACAAGCTTAAGTTTTCCAGCTTTTTTAGCTTCATCAATTAATGGTTTTCTAACCTTTGTAGCTGATCTAACTATCATAACATCAAAATTTTTCACTTGTTCTTTAAGCTCTTCCTCTTCATAATGTTTATCTACTACCTCAAAACCATCATCTACAAGCTTTTGTAAAGCATCCTTTTCCATTCCATCACAAACTAATATTTTTATCATAATTATATCCATTCCTTTCG
>NZ_JAEEGC010000196.1 GCF_019207025.1 Clostridium thailandense
TGAAGAACATGAAGTTCCATAGATTATCTAAGGAATCATAGATTTCATCATAGGTTATATCTTCATGCACCGGTTTTTCTATGGTTTTCCCTTCTATTAAAAGCTCAATTTCGCTTTTGGTTACTGCATCTGCTTTTTCTATTAAACTTTTAACTATACTATTTGAACTAGTATTAGCCCAATAAGATGTTGGCAATACATTTTTATTTTTATGTAAGTCCTTAACAAATTTAACCACACTCCAAGGATTATAAACTTGTGCCTGCCCAAAAATATACCCATTATACCAGCTTTTAGTTAATTCTTCTTTTTCACTTAGACCATAATCCTCAAGAATCATATTGACTTCATTTTGGGTAAATCCAAAATATTCATCATAATGGTCATTTAGGATTGATATAATATCTAAATTATTCAGTCCTGTGAAAACACTTTCTCTTGAAATTCTAAGACAGCCTGTTATAATTGAAAATTCCATAGAAGAATTAGTTTTCAGTGCTGACTCAAAAAGTGATCTTATGAAACTTATCATTTTATCATAAAAGCCTTCAAAAAAAGCATTTTCAAGCGGTACATCATATTCATCTATTAATATTATTACTTTTTTATTATGGTATTTTTCTAGGCATTGTGATAGAAATTTTAATGCTGTTACATAAAGTTCTGCACCAGATTCTTTTTTCTCTATTTTTTCGTATTCTTCTTTTTCTTTAATTAATTTATCACTTTTCAAAATGTAATTGTGACGCCTAAATTCATCTACTAACTCATCTTTAATACACTTTAGTGCCAATTCAAAAGTTGGCTGCTTTGCAGATTTTAAAGACAAATTAATTACAGGATACTGTCCCATATGAGAAATATAGTTTTCTCCTTCTTTCATTATATTTAAACCTTCAAAAAGATAGCTGTTGTCTTTCCCACTATTTTCAAAAAAATATTGAAGCATGCTAATATTTAGAGTTTTTCCAAATCTTCTTGGTCTTGTAAACAAATTAACATCTGCTTTATTATCTAATAAATCTTTTATAAGTAATGTTTTATCTACAAAATAATAACCTCTAGTTATTAACTTTTCAAAATCATCTATTCCTATTGGCAGTGGTTTAAATTCCACCTCATCACTTCCATTTCTTTTGCAATTCTTATTATAGTAATTATACCCTAGATTGTATTACCTTAAAAGCAACGGAATAGTATTTTTTAAAGAAAAAGGGGCTGTCGCACTATTAGAAATACACCAGAAAGTTGAATTATGCGCAGGGAGATGTTTCCAGAGCTGAAGACACATATAAAAATTTCTTAATCAATCTTAGCGAA
>NZ_JAEEGC010000197.1 GCF_019207025.1 Clostridium thailandense
TGAAGAACATGAAGTTCCATAAGTTATCTAAGGAATCGTAGATTTCATCATAGGTTATATCTTTATGCACCGGTTTTTCTATGGTTTTCCCTTCTATTAAAAGCTCAATTTCTCTTTTAGTTACTGCATCTGCTTTTTCTATTAAACTTTTAACTATACTATTTGAACTAGTATTAGCCCAATAAGAAGTTGGTAATACATTAATATTGGCAAGCAAATCATATATAAATTTTATTACACTCCATGGGTTATAAACATTTGTCTGTCCAAATATATATCCATTGTACCAATCTTTTATCAATAAATATTTTTCTTCTAACTTATAATATCTAGTTAATTCCTTAACCTCATCATCAGAAAATCCAAAATATTCTGCATATCTATCATTTAATATAGAAATTATATTTAAATTATTTAATCCAGTAAATATACTTTCTCTTGAAATTCTAAGACAGCCTGTTATAACTGAAAACTCCAAAGAGGAATTAGTTTTCAGTGCTGACTCAAAAAGTGATCTTATAAAACTTATCATTTTATCATAAAATCCTTCAAAAAAAGCATTTTCAAGCGGTACATCATATTCATCTATTAATATTATTACTTTTTTATTGTGGTATTTTTCTAAACACTCACTTAAAAAATATAAAGAGTCAATATAATCCCCTTCTTCTCCCTGTTCCTTTAGAATTTTTAAATATCTTTCCTTTTCATATTTTAATTCCTGATCTTCTAAAATATATTCATGTCTCTTATATTCTTCTGCTATCCTTCTTCTAATAGAAATATAAGCAAGTTCAAAAGTTGGCTGCTTTGCAGACTTTAAAGACAAATTAATTACAGGATACTGTCCCATATGAGAGATGTAGGCTTCTCCCTCTTTCATTATATTTAAGCCTTCAAAAAGATAGCGCTTATCTTTCCCACTATTTTCAAAAAAATATTGAAGCATGCTAATATTTAGAGTTTTTCCAAATCTTCTTGGTCTTGTAAACAAATTAACATCTGCTTTATTATCTAATAAATCTTTTATAAGCAATGTTTTATCGACAAAGTAATAACCCCTAGTTATTAACTTTTCAAAATTATCTATTCCTATTGGCAGTGGTTTAAATTCCATCTCATCACTTCCACTTCTTTTGCAATTCTTATTATAGTAATTATACCCTAGATTGTATTCCCTTAAAAGTAATGGAATATTATTTTTAAAAGAAAAAGCTGTTGTACTAATTTATTAGTGCAGCAGCCCCATAAATAGCTTATTATTATTATCTTTATAATTAGATTTAAAGTTAATGTAAGGCTATACAATTCCATTTATCTGTTTATACTTTCTCACAAAAATATGTAGATTAACTTCTCTATCTCTATTAAATATAATATTTTTATCTGAGCATATATTCATTAGTAAATTCTAAGTGTTTTTTCATTGCCTCTGAAGCTTTTTTAGGATTATGGTTTTTCAAAGCCTCATATATCTCCCAATGTTGTTTTGCAAGTATTTCTGCATTCCTTTCTTCCACTAATATTTTCTTTCTTGCATCTTTTATGAAAGAATCAATTAAAGAAGAAATTGCATTTAAAATATTAGATATTAAATAGTTTCCTGATGCTTGAGCAATTTCATAGTGCAATTTTTTGTCTATTTTAACATTTTCCTCTTCATCTCTGGAATTTCCATATACACCCACGAGAATTTCTAAGCTTTCCAGTTCCTCATTAGTTATCCTCTTTGCAGCCATTGCCGCAGTTCCAACTTCAATAACCCTTCTTACTTCTATTATCTCAACGGGATTACTCTCTTGAATCATAAATATCATAGATAAATGTTCAAATAAACTATTTTTAAAGCTATGATTAATATAATTTCCTTCTCCTTGCTTACATTCTACTAATCCTATAATCTGTAAAGCTCTTAAGGCTTCTCTTATAGATGTTCTACTAACCTGAAATCGCTCAACTAATTCCCTTTCTGAAGGTAACTTGTCCCCTGTTTTTAGACTTCCATCTACAATCATCTTTTTAATTTGCTCCATTACCTGTTCATAAACCTTTGTGCTTTTTATTGGACTAAACAATTATATCAACTCCCACTCATATCTAACTTTGTTTCTAGTTTTGTATTAAGTTGTATTCATGCTTTTGCACCATTAGACTTATATAACTAAGATTTGTTTATCTATAGTGAGAAGTATCGCCATACATTAGAATTCTGAATACTCCATCTTTAATAGATATTTTGCAAAGACTTGCAGGTTCTATATCTGATGTGTCCCAAATATTTTGTATCTCTTGGCTATTGAAATGTGCCATAATAACTTTTAATGTAATTCGATGAGTTACTATAAGAATTGTCTTACCTCCATTTAAATTTATAATGTCTTTAATAACAGGTATAACTCTATCTTGTAACTCTTGATAGGATTCACCTAGTCCAGTAGGAACATATAGATGAGGCTTATTCCAGAAATGACTCCAAGCTTCATAATATCTACTTATGATATCTGATTGCTGCAGACCTTCCCAATCCCCCATATGAATTTCTCTTAATTCTTGTTTTACAATTATGGGAATGCAGCGATTACCTCCTATAATCGCTGCTGTATCATAAGCACGTTTGCTTCCGCTAGAATAAATGATATCAATAGTTTCTTCAAGAAGTCTATTATACAATCCCTCTGCCTGAGTTATGCCAAGCTTTGTCAGTGGTGAGTTTTTATGTCCCTGCATTCTTTTTTCTAAATTCCATTCTGTTTGCCCATGTCTAGCCAAGTATATAATAGTTTCTTTCATACGTTCCTCCTAAGTATCTTTAGTATTTATTTGTAGTATAAAAGAAATATATTTATATGTATAATATATATTATTGTAATATATATAAATAAAATATATGAATAGAGGTAGAATATGAACTTACATGGTTTAAGACTTTTCTATATAGTAGCAAAAACTAGAAGTGTGACTCTTGCAGCTGAGAAATTACGAATTAGTCAACCAGCAATCACTTCTCAGATTAAAAAATTTGAAAAAGAACTTGGCATAACACTATTTTTATCTCAAGGAAGAGGTATCCGTCTAACGGAAATAGGTGAAAGTTTAGCAAATGAGGCAAGTGTACTTTTCAAAGTGGAAGATAATATAGAGGCGCTTGTAAAAAATTATATACAAGGCAAAAATGGTACTTTAAAAATAGCTGCTAACTATCTCGCATCTAATTTTTTAATACCTAAATATGCAGCCTGTTTAAAGCAGCAGAATGAAAACATAAATATCAAAATTACAACAATGAATACTGATGCTGCTGTTAATCATCTTATTAATTATGAGGTAGATGTTGCAGTTACTGGTTGTGGAGCAATCAATTATATAGATAAAGTTAACTTAAATAAAATATCCGAAGATGAGTTATGGTTTATATCTGCTCCTAATCACCAGTATGCTAATAAAAACGTTAGTTTAACTGATATTATGCTAGAGCCATTTGTAATGAGGGAGAAAGGCAGCTATGCTAGAGTGCGCTTAGAGTCTATCTGTCACACTCATGGTATTAGATTACCAAATATAGCGCTTGAGTTTGATGGATTGCATGAAGTTCTTATGGCAGTAATGTCAGGCTATGGCTTAAATTTTTGTTCTTCAATGGCTGCTAGAGAGCTTGTTGATGTAAAAAAATTATCAAGGGTTTATGTAGATGATGTTAATTTAAAAAATGAAATTTTTATTTGCACAAGGAAAAATGAAAATACATCACCTTTAGTTAACAATTTTATCTCCACTATCAAGCACTCAAGTTAATAATATAAATTAATTATATATAGTACTTGGCCTAATATGAGTATGTCTATCATGAAGTGCAGAATAATATTAAAAAATTTCTTCCAACTGCTAAGCAGCTGGAAGAAGAAAATGTATAGCAAAACACTATACCTTTTCTTCAAACTCTGTATGAAATATTATTTAATTCAAAAGTTTTAAATTTCCATCTCTTCTCCTAATTTTACATAACAGTCCTTTTCATAAAAACTTATACCATATCTTATAATATTTTTGTATCCTTCACTTCTAAGTTCCTGGTCATAACCTTTTTCTTTAATCTGCTTTAAAGCATCCTCTGCTCTTTTTTCTAAATCATCAATATGCTTAGCTATTTTAAATTCAATGACTATAGCTACTCCTCTTTTAGATACTGATTTTATAAATAAATCACTGCGTCCACTGCCGCCTTCTCGATTTGATTTTATTATGTAATCATGCATATTAGCTAGAGTTCCCACTACAAAACCATGATAGAAATTTTCATAGGCATCATTAAAGCTTATAGTTTCCATAAGCAGTCTGCCAAGTTCGGCTTCAAAGATTTCAGCATCT
>NZ_JAEEGC010000198.1 GCF_019207025.1 Clostridium thailandense
CATGCTAGGTGCCACCAATTTTGGATGCCATAGATAATTGACAGAGGACATAGGACAGAGGACAGTGAAGGTGAGTTTTCTTCCTTACGTCAGAAAACTAATTTATTTCTTGGGGATTCGTTTCGCTAATGCGAAACATCAATGGTTTAATTAAGCATAGCTTAATTAAACCTTGTTTTACCAGAAGTGAAATTAAAGATTTTTCGTAGCATCGCGGAGAAAAATCCTCCTTCACTGTCCTCTGTCCTCTAAAAAAGTTTCGGGGAGGATAACTATTATGAAAAAGATATGTGTACTTGGCGCTGGAACTATGGGAGCAGGAATAGCTCAAGCTTTTGCTGCTAAAGGACATGAAGTAGTGCTAAGAGATATAAAGGATGAATTTGTCCAAAGAGGGATTACAGGAATAAAAAAGGGTCTTTCCAAATTAGTAATTAAAGGCAAAATGACTCAAGATGATGCAGATGCCATAGCTGGTAGAATAACAGGAACAACAAATTTAAATTTAGCAACAGATTGTGACTTAGTAGTTGAAGCTGCTGTTGAAAACATGGAAATAAAGAAACAGATATTTGGTGAACTAGATAAAATATGCAAGGCTGAGACAATTCTTGCTTCAAATACATCATCTTTATCAATAACTGAAGTTGCGTCAGCAACAAATAGACCAGACAGAGTTATAGGAATGCATTTCTTTAACCCGGCAACTATCATGAGGCTTGTAGAAATAATAAAAGGTATGGCTACTTCCGAGAAGACTTTCGATGCTATAAAAGAGTTATCAATAGCTATTGGGAAGGAGCCAGTTGAAGTAGCAGAAGCTCCAGGTTTTATCGTAAATAAAATATTAGTACCAATGATAAACGAAGCAATTGGAATATTAGCAGAAGGAATAGCTTCGGCAGAGGATATAGACAAAGCTATGATGCTTGGAGCTAATCACCCAATGGGGCCGTTAGCGTTAGGTGACCTTATAGGTCTAGATGTATGTTTAGCTATAATGGATGTTCTATATAAAGAAACTGGAGATATAAAATATAGGGCACATATATTATTGAGAAAATATGTGAGGGCTGGGTATTTAGGAAGAAAAACTGAAAAAGGATTCTTTGATTATAAAAAATAAGACTATAAGTTAGAGAGGCTTTAATGCATGCTGCATAATCTTTAGCTGTCCAAAGCAAGAAGTTTTAAATTTGTGTTATTTAAGAGGTTTAAATTTTTTTATATTCATTTCCTATAGATGATAGCAGCATAGAGATCAAATCTATTTTGTTTTTTGTTATTTCCATTGCTGTATCCCAAAAAAACATCCCACCAACAATGCAAATGAGCACAAATGGTATCAACAGAACAAATAATGCTCTCCATATAAAAAACTGTAGAACCATACCAGAGACAATAGGTCCTAAAGACGGTCCTATCAGTATAGCACCCGTGCATAAACTCATTGCGAATCCATGTTTTTCAGGTGGATTTATACATAGTGCAGTATTGACCATTATCGGTACCAGCAAGCCAGTTCCTATAGCCTGTATCATCCTGCATAACAATAATATTGAAAACACATGAGATATTGACGCAAAAATAGTTCCAATCAGAAAAAATGACATGGCTCCAACATATAATTTTTTTGTTGTATAAGTATGTAACAAAAATGCTGTTGCTGGAACCATAATTGCTACAACTAAAACATATCCTGTAGACAACCATTGTATAGTAGTGGCGGATACCTTTAATTCATTCATCATATTGCTTAGTGCAACATTTAGTATTGTCTCATTAAACAGCGATAAAAATCCTCCAAATAGCAGCAAAGCCATCATTGCATTTACACTTTTTTTCTTTTTAATATCGTACATCAGTTTACTCCTTTTATGCAATATATAGATATGTTGATATAAAAAACCATCTAGATTTTTTCATAAACAGAAAAAATCTGATGGTATCTGATGCAACAATAAAACCCAAATTATAAATTTAGATGTACTGTGAAGCATTAGACAAGATTGACTTGTATTCACCAATTAATTCTTCCATGATTTCCTTTGTACTTTGCTTTTTATTTAGGATTCCTACAATCTGACCAACCACAACAGAGCCTTCCGTATCGACATCACCGTCTACTGCTGCCTTATGCAAGGAACCAGAACACAATTCCTGGATCTGTTTTGCTAATTCCTCTCCATAATACTGCTTTTCTACATTCAAAACTTTTTCAGTAAGGCTGTTAGCAAGTCCTCTGACTGCGTCATTCACAGTGGTACCAGTAAGCACAGTATCTCCTTCTTTTGCTTCAATAATTGCATTTTTATAGTTTTCATGAACTGGACATTCATCTGCTAATAAGAAGCGGCTTCCAATCTCCACGCCTACAACTCCAAGCATAAAGGATGCTGCAATCCCTCTTCCGTCTGCAATTCCACTGGAGTTAATAACCGGAATGTTCACTGCATCTACAACCTGTGGAATTAAAGAAAATGTACCTGTAAAGCCATAGATATGTCCTCCGCCGTCAGCACCTTTAACAGAAACGAAATCAGCACCTACCTTTTCATAAACAACTGCGTCTTCAACAGAAGATGCTTTTCCAATAATTATAATTCCAGCTTCTTTCAATTTGTTTGAAAAATCTGATAACGAATGATAAAATGCTGGCATGGTTTCCAATTCTACAACGGGAACTTTTTCTTCCAATATGATATTCAATAATTCCTTTGCATATGGAACTGCTGTAATCAGATTACAACCAAAGGGTCTATCTGTTAATGTTTTTATCCTTTTAATTTCTGCACGGAAAATCTCAACAGGTGAAAACCCAATGCCCATAATGCCAAGTCCTCCTGCATTTGATACAGCAGCTGCTAGCTCACTATCTGAAGCCCATGCCATTGGACCTTGTATAATTGGATATTGAATTCCTATTTTTTCACATATAATATTCTTCATTTTTTTCCTCCTTATTATTTAACCACTTATTTTATTTTTTATTGTATAATAATTATAGCAAACAAATTTTGAATGGTATTCGTACGAAATAACTCAAAATATATTCTTTTTTCATATACTTTGTACAATCAAGAGGTGTTATAATGCAGATTACTGTTGATAAATTACTTAAGCAGCTAGAAAATTTTCAACCCATATGTAGAATAATGAAAAACAATTCCTTTTCTATTACCTCTGTCTGTTTTTTTACGAAAGATACAAATTTTACAAATACTGAATTTCTTTACATAGGATATGCATCTGAACTTTTGTCAGAAAACTCCTTTGAAGATCCTATTCTCATGATTTGTATAGAAGATATTCCTATTTCAGAGAATTTTAATCATTTAAGGGGGATATATCTTATACGACTTTTAGCTGATACAAATATTCTTTCAGTCTATAACACTATAAACACCCTTTTTGATGAAGATATTTTAATAAAAAGTTTTACTGAAAAATTGTATCAGTCTATTGTGCTAGATTTTGATATTCAGGCAATTTGTGATCTTTCAGCTACTTTCTTGCAAAATCCTCTTGTTGTACTAGATAACAGTTTAAAGCATATAGGAATTTCTTCTGATGTAGAATTGGAAGATCATATTTGGATGGATCAGCAAAAAAATGGAAATTTTGTTTCCGAACATTCTATAGGTCTGATTACCAAACAAACGGAATATAAAAAAGATTATTACAGTACAGAACCAGTTATCTTACCAAAAGGTGAACTAAAATATCCAAGGATTATCAATCATATTTTTGTGAATCACAAGCCAGTTGGAACCATTGTTATATTTGAAGTTCATAAAAAATTTAAGAATATGGATTTATACTTTGCTAAAATGATTTCGGATGTTCTTTCTTTAAGAATGAAAAACGACTCTTTTGTTTTATATTCCAAGGGAGTAATCTATGAACATATTTTCTATGATTTGTTAAATGAAACAATCAGTTCTTCTGCTTTGTATGAAAGGATTCAATCACAAAACCTAAATATTAAAGATGATATATATGTAATAGCTATTGATATCAGCGAATTTGACCAAACATATAAAACTTTGCAATATTTCAGAAGTTTGCTAGATGAGATAATCCGAGATGGAAAATCAGTCATATATGAGAATTATATTGTCGTAATTATTATGCGCAAAAGTAATACTTATCTGTCAGAACTAGAAATCAATGAAATCAATAATTTTTGTGGGAAGAAAAAGCTTTACGCCGGTATCAGCAAATGCTTCCATGATGTATCTAAACTAAAATTTTACTTTGAACAGGCGATTACATCACTTCAATTAAATCGAAAATTAAGAAAAGTGCACAAGCTTTCTTTTTATGAAGAATTTACGACAGACCATATGATTGATATTGCTTTTAAAAATATAGACCTTAAACAGTTTTGTGATGAAAGTCTGCTAAAGCTAATTGAATATGATAAATTTAATAATACTACTTTTGCGAGTAGCTTGTATGAATTCTTAATTCATGAAAGAAATCTGGCACATACAGCTAAAGCTCTACATATGCACAGAAATACCCTGATTTATCGCATAAATAAAATTCAGGAAATTACAAATCATGATTTAGAGAATAGCAACTATCGTTTCAGACTTCTGTTATCTTTTAAGATTCTTTCTTTTTTAGAAAGTATTGATTTTACTAAGTAATGTCTCCATTATATTGTAGTATTAAGACATGAAAATATAGCAAAATTTCAATATATATATTATAAGATAGGTGCTAAGCGTAAGAGGCTGAATCTAAGATGTTCAGCTTTAAAGTCAATGCTCAATGATATAAAAAATGTTAGATTTAATAGTCATAGTAATCGTGTAATTCATACTGATGGAGAATATGATTTCTAGATACAATTATTTAAGCAAGAAAATAAGAAGTAATAGAATACCTGTAATAATGTATTAATAGATGAATTTGAAGGGTTATGTTAATTTCCTAAATTCCAAAACTCATCTTTAAATGGATCCATAAAAGATTGAATGTCGAAATTATTTCTTAAAGTATTATAGATACCATTCAACATATATCCTTTCATTAAACACTCCAGTTCTTCAAAGGAAAAAGGACTTTCATCTGCCCAATAGATAAACCTGTCTACGTGATATGAAAGGGTCATATCAATGATGGCAATTTTTTTTCTTATCAAAATCTTCGGCGGTAAATTGAAAAATTTGTTTAAGCTTTTGCTTTAATTTATTTTTGTAGTCCATTGCAAATTCAGCCTCTTTCTGCTCACGTACAAGGACATGGAGATAATCGTGGTTCTGTTGAAATAAAGAGCATAGAGATTACCAGCGAAATTAGACATATCTGCGTCTGTTTCTATGCAAGCTGTGTTCATATAATTTAAGGACTGCATGAGAGAAGCTTCTATGTGTTCCAGAATGGCATAAACATCCTGATAGTGAAGATAAAAGGTTGCTCGATGAATGCCACAAGCATCTGTGATACTCTTAACGGTAATTTTTTCGATTTTTTGAGTTTTGTATAGCTCCCAAAAAGCATGGATAATCTTATCCTCAGTATGTTTTCTGGCTTTGTCATAGGTTCCCATTTCAAATCCTCCTTTAAAACACGACAGTATGTCTATATTTTAACTAAGTTTATTAAATTTCAAGTAGAAAGTTAAGAAAAAACTAACAGTTAAAAATTATGCTGTAAGAAATATTTTAATAAAAATTAGGACAACATAGATGATATTTATTACTATGATTAAAGATTAATGAATGTTATTTGTTGCTATAGTTTAGGAGGTATGGGAGATGAAAATTGATAGTATTTTATACAAATAGTAAATAAGTCTGCATCCTTTTGAAAGCAGGCTTATTATTATGGGATTCATTAATATCAGAATTAAAATATTCGAATAAAGATTGTTACGGTAGAAAATATATGAACTTGCAGTTTGCGAAGTATTCTCACCACCTCGATGCGTGAGACACCAACTGCGAAATCTATTTTTTCCTGATTCATAACGATTCTGTTTTTAGAATGAATATTAAATAAAAACAAATCATTCTAGCATATCGCTAATTGAATGATTAAATTTTTTTAAAAGCAGTCCGAATATTTTACATTCTTCATCAGACCAATTTTTTAGAAGTTCTGATACTCTCATTAACGCATGTTGTTTATAGAAGTTAAATTCCTTCTGTCCCAATTCTGTTGCTTCGAGAAAATAGGCTCTTCTATCTGATGTATCAGCTATTCTAGATATATATCCCTTTTCCTCTAGTCCTCTTACCTGTCTGCTTATTGTAGAGATGTCTAAATGTAATTCATCCGCCATAGCTTTCACACTAGCATTTTTCTCATATATTATTGTATGTAATAAAAGATAGGCTGCTCTATCAAGGTTACCAATTTTTTTATAAGTTGAAACTGATGCTAAAAAGCGTTGTAAAACTGCCATTTCAATTTCAATGTTTTCTAAAGCCTGATGATCCATATTTTATTACCTCTCTTTATCTTGCACTATAATATATATATTAACATAATATGACTCGTTTTTAAAATTATAAAAATTTTAATCAAAACAACATTATTGACAACGATTGAACAAGTTGTATAATGAAGTTACATAGTTGCATCATACAACTTAAGAGTACAATAAATTTCCGGTACAATTTATTTGATAAAATTATGACTTATGTAAGCGATGGTGATATCATGCGATATATTGGCAAATATGAGAATATAGTAGTGGATTTTTTCTAATATACTGCCATTATAAAGGATGATGATGAATTTGAGGATATTGTTGCTATTCTAGTGAAAAAACATATAAAGAAACTACCTGTATAGTATAATGGAGTGTTAGTTGGAATTATTAGTCGTGGTGACGTAATCAGACATTCCTTTGAGGCGATACTTTAATATTATATTATTAGGTCAAGTTCAATGTGAATTATGAAATTTAATATCTCAAATTGACTATAGGATTGACATTTCTAAAAATATACAGGCCTATAGTCAGTCTTAAAATAACTAATATTTTATTTCCAATCATTGTTTTCTAATAATAAACTAAACTGCTTTAGTCCATAAATAATTTTTTCTACTTCTATTGGTCCCATTTTTATTATTCCATTATATATTAAATTATAAATAAATAGCTTTTTCATATCATGTATATTATTATTTTTTTTAAAATCTTCAGAAATTGACAATCTTACAGTTCTACGATTATCTTTGGGTATTTCTCTAATTACAACTCCTTTATTATATAAACGATCTACTATACCTGAGACAGTACTTTTGGTTAACATAACATGTTCGCTTAACTCATTTAAAGTTATAGATGGTGTTTCGTATAAATAAAAGATTACCCGAAGTTGAGGTGGAGTAAATCCATATTTTTTTACAACTTTTTCTGATTTACTTCTAATGGTTTTTTGAATACTTCTAATTGCATCTGTTATTGTATCTGCTTGCTTAATTATAGATTCATCATTTTGCCACTGCAACTCCTCCCTTGATACCATTTTTATCACCTTCCCTATCTGTTTTAAGATTTTTTTCTCGCTACTCATAAATAAAGTCAAAATTATAGCGACAACTACTATGGCGACAATTACATAAATAGCTACTTGTCCTTGCACCATTTTAGCCAATTGAGACGATGCCATCCCTTTATCATTACCATGTGGCAAACCTATATGCATATATAATTTCGTTAGCAACCCTATAGCATCATTAGATGTTTTATTGTAAACAGTTATTTGTTCTGCTAGTTTTGAATAATTATAATTTGTTTGTGATTGTATAATTACTGCAGAAGTCAGCATAATAAGTCCGGTTTTCATAGATGTATATACTCTTATGTTCTGCAAAAATAAAGGAAGTATTAGTATCCTCCCATCAATGCTATCATCAAAACAGATACAGTAAAATAAGTTTCCAGTCGATTTTTTCTATAATTAATCCACCTAAGGTTGGTCCTATTGCAGGTGTTGCTATGGCGGTTATTCCATAAACGTCAAGTGCAAGGCTCATCTTTTCTTGTGGAAATATTTTGTATACTATAGCCATGCCTAAAGGCTGCATCAATTTTTATGGGTATTCTTTGAACTACCTTATATCTAATATTGTTTGTGTGTGAATAGTTGTATTTTACCACTTAATATTTACCAATTCAACAATGTTTTCTATGTGACTCATATTAGCATGTGAATAATTATTTTATGAGTTTATAAGAAATACTTGTATTAGAAGAAGTATTTTAATAACTTAAGGAGTTTAGATTAACCAAAAGAGCGATGAAGAATTCTTTCAAGGGAAGGTATTTGTATAAATGGCTAATTAAAAACGTTTAAACATGTGATTGACAAGAAAAAAGAATTTATTTATAATGTAAATAATATATGGAATGGTATTTCATATATAGAATGAAAATGTTGATTGTTATAGAAATTATAAAAGAGTTCAAAGTCATAATTCTGGGATATAAGAAACTCTATGTCTTGCAAGTGTAATTAATTTGTGAAAACATTTAATTAAATGATTGACAAATAAAGAAACAAAATGTACAATGGGGGCAGGATATGGAATGATATTCTATATACAGAATGGCGAGGTGGATTGTTTGAACAAAGCAATTTTGAGAGGATTAGAAATTTTAAAGTTTGTTGGGGAAAGTGAAGAACCTGTTACAATAGCTGAACTAAGCAGATATTTAGATATCCCTAAGACTAGTGTGTTTAATATTGTAGGTGCACTTGTTGAGAAAAACTATCTGTCAATAAAAGATAAAAAATTAAAAAGTTATGAACTAGGGATTGGAGCTCTTGAACTTGGAACATTATACATGAATAAAGCTGAATTGGTAAATATTTCAGATCCAGTTTTAAAGTGGTTAGTTGATAATGTTTCTGAGACTGTATTCTTAGCAGTAGCGAATAATGATGAACTTATATATATAAATAAGAAAGAATCCAAGAATTCTTTAAGGACAACAGGTAATTTGGGATCTAGAAATCCACTATATTCAACAAGTTTAGGTAAAGCCATTTTAGCTAGTTATAGTGAAGTTGAGGTAAATAGATACATTGAACATGTTAAGTTGCTTCCACAAACAGAAAATACAATTATAGATAAAGAGGCTCTGTTAGAAGATTTAAAAAAGATTAAACAAAGAGGTTATTCTATATCAGATGAGGAAAATGAAAAGGGCATATACTGTATAGCTGCTCCTATATATAATAGTAAAGGTAAAGCTATAGGTTCATTATGTATTTCTAGCTTAAAGATAAAGGTAGATGATAAGCGTACAGAAATACATAAAGATTTTGTTATAAAAGCTGCTTTAGAAATTTCTCGAAAACTAGGTTATACAAAGGATAGGTTATATTAATTTATAAGATGACACTTAATGTCATCTTATAAATTAATATTCCAAATATGAAATGGCGTTCTTAATACGGATAGATTATATTAATTTATAAGATGGCACTGAGAGTCATCTTATAAATTAATGTTCTATATATGAAACGATATTCTTAATACAGAATGAAAGGAAGGGAATTATGTTTAAAGGAATTTACACACCAATGATTACTATTTTTGACAATGAGGGAGAAGTTGATAAGAAATCTGTAAGAGCTTTAGTTGAAAAATTAATTTCTGATGGAGTGGATGGAATCGTTATCTTAGGTTCTATAGGAGAGTTTTATAACTTATCTCCAGATGAAAAAGCTGAATATATAAAGTTTATAACTGAAACTGTTGCTGGAAGGACTAAAGTAATAGTTGGAACAAGCAGTAACAATATAAAGGAAGTTATAGAATTAAATAAATGCTCAAAAGAAGCAGGAGCAGATGCCGTATTAATTGTAACTCCATATTATTTTAGTTTAAATGAACATTATGTTTATGAGTATTATGGAACTATAGCCCAAAATACAGAATTGCCGATTTTACTTTATAATTTTCCGGCTAAGACTAATACAAATTTATCGCCAGATTTAGTTTTAAAATTAGTAACTGAGTTTGAAAATATAGTTGGTATAAAAGATACTACTGATTCTATAAGCAATGTAAGAAAATTCGTTGATAAAATTAAGAGTGTCAGAAAAGATTTCTCTATACTTTCTGGATTTGATGAATATTTGATTCCTAACTTACAAGTAGGTGGAGATGGAATTATAGGAGGTTTATCTAATATAAATGCTAAGTTATTTATAGACACTTATAAAGCTTTTATGGATAAAGACTTTGAAAAAGTATCTGTTTTACAAAAGGATATAAACAAATTAATGAAACTTTATGATTTAGCAGATCCTTTTATAGTAGCAATGAAAGAAGCAGTAAGGATGACTCTAGATTTAGACTTTAATACATCTCTAAGAAACTACACTATTAAGGTAGATGAAATTGTTAAAAAGAGAATAATAGATACTATAAATTTAAAATAAAGAGAGGAATGATTAAGTTATGTCATTAAAATCAATTTTTGGTGAAGAAAAATCATCTTTATATGAAATTAATACTCATGCAGAAGGACCAGAAGGTTCACTTCCACTTACTCCAGAATTGTTGAAAAATTCACCTAGCGGTAACATATTTGGAATGACTTTAAATGCTGGTATGGGATGGGAGCCATCCACGCTTCTAGGTGGTGATGTGTTTATACTTAGTACTATGGGTGGAATTCGTGATAACGATGGCACTCCAATTGCTGTAGGATTACACACAGGCCACTTTGAATTGGGAGTACAGATGAGAGCAGCAGCTGAAGAAGTAAAAAGACTAGGAGGAGTTCCTTATGCTGGATATGTTACAGACCCATGTGACGGCCGCAGCCAAGGTACAACTGGTATGTTTGACTCACTTCCTTATCGTAATGATGCGGCAATGGTATTCCGCCGCATAATTCGTTCATTGCCAACGCGTCGTGCAGTAGTGGGAGTATCTGCCTGCGACAAAGGTTTGCCTGCTATGATGATAGCACTAGCATCTATGCACGATTCGCCAACTATTATTGTTCCTGGTGGATCAACACTTAGAGCTAAAGAAGGTGAAGACGCAGGAACTATTCAAACTATAGGAGTTAGATATGCTAATGACCAGCTTTCATTTGAGGATGCTTGCCGACTAGGATGTAAAGCTTGTGCTTCTGCTGGTGGTGGATGTCAGTTTCTAGGAACAGCCGGCACTTCTCAAGTTATTGCTGAAGCATTGGGATTAGCATTACCACACTCTGCACTAGCACCTTCTGGTCAACCAATATGGGAAGAAGTTGCTAGACAGTCAGCTAAGGCTGCTTTAGACATGGCAAACAACGGAATAACTACAAAGGATATTATTACAAATAAAGCAATTGAGAATGCTATGGTAATTCATGCTGCTTTTGGAGGATCAACAAACTTACTTCTCCATCTTCCAGCAATCGCACATGCTGCTAATTGTAGTATACCTACTGTAGAAGATTGGGCAAGAATTAATAAAAAAGTGCCTCGTTTAGTAAGTGTTCTTCCTATTGGACCAGTTAACTATCCAACAGCCAGTGCATTTTTAGCAGGAGGAGTTCCTGAAGTTATGCTTCATTTAAGAAAGCTTGGATTGTTACATGAAGATGTTCTTACAGTTACAGGAGAAACACTTGGAGATAACCTTGACTGGTGGGAAAAATCTGAAAGACGTAAAAAATGCAGAGAGCGCTTAGTTGAAATTGATGGAGTAAATCCAGATGAAATTATTATGAATCCAACTCAAGCAAAAGAAAGAGGTCTTACATCAACAGTAACTTTCCCTATAGGAAACATTGCTCCTGAAGGTTCAGTTGTAAAATCAACAGCTATTGATAAATCTGTTATAGATAGTGATGGAGTATTTAGACATACTGGAAAAGCTAAAGTTTTCACTTCTGAGAAAGAAGCTATAAAAGCGCTTAAGGATATTGGAAGAATTAAGGCTGGAGACATAATGGTTGTAATGGGTGGAGGTCCGCTTGGAACAGGTATGGAAGAGACATATCAATTAACTTCTGCTTTAAAACAATTATCCTTTGGCAAGCATGTTTCTTTAATTACAGACGCACGTTTTTCAGGTGTTTCTACAGGTGCATGTTTTGGTCATGTTGGACCTGAGGCGTTGTCAGGAGGTCCTTTAGGGAAATTGAGAGATGAGGATATTATTGAAATTATAGTTGATACTAATAAACTTGAAGGATCAATTAATTTCATTGGTACTGAGGATAACAAGCTTTCATATGAAGAGGCAGCTAAAGTATTAGAAGCACGTGAACCTAATCCAAGACTTAGACCTGATGAAGATCTTCCAGATGATACAAAATTATGGGCAGCACTTCAATCCATAAGTGGAGGAACTTGGGGTGGATGTGTATACGATGTAGATAAAATCATTGAAGTAATTGAAGCAGGTAAAAAAGCTTTATATTAATTAAAGAATAATCTATGTGAGTTCGGTGGAATTTTATGTGATGTTTCCAATCATGAAAGCATTAAAATTACGATAACTTTTCGCCGAACTTATATTAAAAATTATTTCAAGGTTTGTTAAAAAAGAAACAAATTTATGTTTATACATTACTAATGTAATTGAAAAGATATTTATTTATCAAATTAATAATAAATAATATATTTTAAGGAGTGTTTTATTATGAGTAGCGTAACATATTTAGTTCTTTGTCTATTTATTGCAATTGGCTTAATAGTATTTCTTATTATGAAAACAAAGTTAAGTGCATTTGTTGCCTTGACTATCTCTGGATTGACTCTTGGTATTTTAGCTGGTATGCCTTTTGATAAAATTGCTACATCCTTTCAGACAGGGATGGGGAATACATTAGGTTTCCTTGCGACTGTTTTGGGGCTTGGAACAATACTTGGAAAGATGCTTGAGGTTTCAGGTGGAGCACAGCGTCTTGCGAAGACATTAATTACTGCTTTTGGTGAAAAAAGAGCTCATTGGTCAATGATGCTTGTGGCATTCATATGTGGTATTCCTGTATTCTTTCAAGTTGGTTTTGTTTTATTAATTCCAGTATTATTTAGTGTTGCTAAACAAACAAAAATGTCATTAATTAAAGTAGGAATTCCTGTAGTAGCAGGTTTAGTAATAGTTCATGGATTGGTACCTCCGCATCCAGCTGCTTTAGCAATAGTTGGTACTCTTAAGGCTGATGTTGGAACAACTATTATATATTCACTACTTATAGGATTACCTGCCGCAATAATTGCAGGGCCTGTTTTTGGTAATATAGTTTCAAAATACGTTACTACTAATCCGCCTGAACAACTTTTTAAAGATGAGCTTATATCAGATGAAAAATTACCTAAGTTTACAACCACTCTAGTTACAATTCTCTTGCCTATGATAATCATGGTTGTAAAGACTATTGCTGAACTAACATCACCTAAAGGGGCTTCTTATCTGCCTATAGTAGCATTTATAGGGAATCCAATCACAGCTCTTTTAATTTCTGTAGTTGTTTCATATTTTACCCTTGGTATTTTTAGAGGAATGAAAAAGGAAGATTTATTAAAAATAACTGACGGTTGTTTTGGACCAGTAGCTGGTATTTTGTTAGTTATAGGTGCTGGTGGAGCCTTTAATCAAGTTCTTCAAGACAGTGGAATAGGAAAGGCATTGGCAGGAGTTCTAACTAGTATTCATATGAACCCTATAATTCTAGCATGGATAATTGCTCTGATAATGAGATTTGCAGTAGGCTCAACTACAGTTGCAATGGTGACTGCAGCTGGTATAATATTACCAATTATGCCTAATTTTCCTGGCCTTAATCCTTCATTATTATGTGTAGCTATTGGTGCAGGAGGTGTTGGACTTTCACATGTAAACGACTCCGGATTCTGGATAGTTAAAGAATACTACGGAATGACAGTACAAGATACCTTTAAAACATGGACAGCGTGTACAACTATAGCTTCTGTTGTTGCAGCTATGGGAGCGTTACTATTTAGTATGTTTGTTTAAGTGTAGGATAAAGCAACTTTTTATGGAGAAATATTGCTAGGTTATCGACAAGGAGGGATATATATGTGCAACTTGATTAAAGTATCAGATGAGTCTGAAGTATTTTATAAATATAAAAATACTCCAGTAGAGAAACTACTTAAGTACCATAATTTTGGATATACTGTCGAAAAGCCGTCTAAAGCTGAAATCCTAGTAGGTATGTGTATGGATAACAGGAACCAGCTTAGAATTCCAAATAATTTTGCATATATTTTACGTACGGGTGGAGGAAATATGCGCTCTATTGAGTTTAAAATATCCTATGCAATTGCTATGGGAGGAGTAAAATGTGTTGCTTTAATAGGGCATAATAACTGTGGGATGACTAATCTAGTATCGAAAAAAAAGAAGTTTATAGAAGGAATGGTTAACAATGCAGGCTGGTCAGAGAAACAGGCAGAGGAGCATTTCATGAGTTTTGCTCCAATCTTTGAAATAGAGAATGAAATAGAGTTTTTAGTAAGTGAAACTAAAAGGCTAAGAGAAAAATATCCGAAGATTCTTATCGCTCCTCTTTTCTATAGTGTAGAAGATCATTTTCTATATTTATTAGAGAACGACAAGGATATGTTCTAATCTAAAAATTACAAATATTAAAGGAGAGTATTTATTATGAGTATTTATTATGTTCCACCAATCAATCTTTTAGGAAAAGGTTGTCTTAAAGAAGCGAAAGGGCCAATTAAATCATTAGAAGCAAAAAAAGCATTTGTAGTTAGTGATAAGTTCCTTACTTCTAATGGAACAGTTAGAAAGGTCACTGATATGTTGGAAGAAATAGGGGTTTCATATGTTATTTATAATGATGTAAAGCCTAATCCAACAGTAAATAATGTAAATAATGGTTTAAAGGTTCTTAAAGAAGAAAACTGTGATATTGTTATTACAATTGGTGGTGGATCACCACAAGACTGTGGTAAGGCAATTTCTATTCTTGCTACAAATGGTGGAGTTACCAAGGATTATGAAGGAGTAAACAAGACAACTAAAAAATGTCTTCCTATAATCGCTATAACAACTACAGCAGGTACTTCTGCAGAAGTTACTATTAACTATGTTATTACTGATGAAGAGCGTCATGTAAAGATGATTATGGTTGATACAAATTCTCTTGCAGCAATTACTGTAAATGATCCAGAGCTAATGATAGGAAAGCCCGCAGCTTTAACAGCAGCTACAGGTATGGATGCTTTAACTCATGCTATCGAGGCAGTGGTTGCAAAGGGAGCTTATGATGTTACCGACTCTACTTCTTTATATGCTATTAAGGAAATTTTTGAGTTTTTACCAAGAGCTGTTAAGGATGGCAGTGATATAGAAGCTAGGGAGCAGATGTGTTATGCTTGTTTCTTAAATGGAATTGCTTTTAGCAATGCTGGTTTAGGTAATGTTCATGCTATGGCTCATCAGCTAGGAGGATTATATGATTTGCCGCACGGTGTATGCAATGCCATGCTCCTTCCTTATGTTGAAGAAGAAAATGCTAAGGCTGCACCAGCTAAATTTCGTCCAATTGCAGAGGTTATAGGCATGAATATAGCAGATAAATCTGATGAAGAGTGTGTTGATTTTGTAATTGGTCAGATCAAGGCTCTTTCAGAAGAAGTTGGTATTCCAAAGTCTTTAAAAGAGGTTGGTGTAGATAACCCTGACTTAGACAAGCTTGCCGAATTTGCTATGAAGGATGCTTGTGCAGGTGCTAACCCTGTATTTTTCGATAAACAAAAATTAATTGAATTATTCAAGAAGATTGTTTAAATATAAATTCTTTTCATTTGATAAACTTTATAATGTATAGTTTATAACATCCCTACATTTAGGGTAATTGGAGAGGAAATTAATAAGTTATGAAAAGCATGTGGTCTAGAACAGTAGGTTGTAAGATCCACATGCTTTGTTTTTTTAAAGTTCTATTTTAACCTTATACTCCTTAAGCCATTCATTAACCTGTACTAAATAAGCCAATAACTGAGGACCTCTCATAAGCTGTCCAAACCAAGGAGCTTTAAAGGAAGAACCACCAGTTTCTATTAATAACTTAATAGCTCGTTTGTCAACTAAATCAAGTATTGGAGAAGATTTGTCTTTCATTATACCTCTCATCCAATCTTGAACTATTTTTGTGTATTTAGGATTATGAGTTTTAGGATAAGGACTCTTTTTTCTGTCTATAACATCATCAGGAAGAATTCCTTTTAGGGCTTTTCTTAGAATACCTTTTTCACGATTATTACAGAACTTAATTTCAGATGGAATATTAAAGGCATATTCTACCAATCTGTAGTCTGCAAAAGGAACTCTTACTTCAAGACTGTTAGACATACTCATTCTGTCTTTCCTATTTAATAATGTTATCATAAACCACTTCATATTAAGATAAAATAATTCCCTCATACGATGCTCAAGATTGGACTCACCATCTAAGTGAGGTACTTGTTTTATAGATTTTTGGTATTCTTCATTTAGATAACCTTCAATATCTAGGGACTTAAGCTGAGGTGATAACAATAGTTTTCTTGCTCCAACAGATTTAGACCAAGGGAAGGTATCTGCATAAATATCTTCAGGTCTTCTATACCAAGGATATCCACCGAAAATTTCGTCTGCACACTCTCCTGATAGTGCAACAGTAGCATTTTTCCTTATTTCCTTACAGAACAAATACAAAGATGAATCAATATCAGCCATTCCAGGTAAGTCACTAGCCTTTACAGAATCTACAAGAGCATTAGCTAAATCTACGCTGTTGTTGATAATATTGTGATGATTACTGCATATATATTTTGACATTTTTGTAGCCCATTCTTTATCGGAAGTAGGTTCAAATTCATTGGATTCAAAAAATGCATCATTATCTTCATAATCTATTGAATATGTGTCTAAGGTTAAACCTTTCTTTTTAAATTCAAAAGCTGCTACTGCTGAAATGACGCTGGAATCTAAGCCACCAGATAAAAAAGTACAAACTGGAACATCGGCAACAAGCTGTCTTTTTATTGCATCAGTTAAAAGATTTCTGACATGTTCAGCAGTAGTGTTTTCATCTTCATTATGAGGTATACATTTTAATTTCCAGTATTCCTTTAATTTTGCTCCATATTTATCATAGATTAAGTAATGAGCAGGTGGAACTTCGTATATATCTTTAAAAATACCACTGCCTAAACTTCGAGCAGGACCAAGAGCGAAAATTTCAGTTAATCCTTCTCTAGTTAGTACAGGTTCAACATAAGGGTGTGCAAGTAACGTCTTGATTTCAGATCCGAATATAAGAGAGTCGCCTTTAATAGTATAGAACAAAGGTTTTACACCTAGAGGGTCTCTTGCCATAAATAATCTGTTATCTGATTCGTCCCAAATTGCAAAGGCATATATACCATTAATGTATTTTACACAATTAATGCCCCAGTGTATATATGATGTTAAAAGTACTTCAGTATCCGAATAAGACTCGAAGGAATAACCTTCAGCGAGTAGTAGCTTCCTTAAATCTTCTGTGTTATAAAGTTCACCATTATATACTATAATATATTTGTTTCTTCTTACTGTCTTAATCATAGGCTGAGCGCCACCAGTTGGATCTACAACTACAAGCCTTCTGTGTCCGAATAGCACATTTTGAGAAAGAAAGAAACCTTCATCATCTGGGCCTCTTTTACTTAAAGTTTTTGTCATACCTTCAATAATTTCTTTTTCCTTTGAAATATCTTTGCTAAAATTAATCCAGCCAGCAATTCCACACATTCTTGTTCCTCCAATTGTTATTTCTAATGTAATAAATTTGTTATAATTTATAATTTATGCTATAAGGGATTTATTTGTTACAAAGTTGAACTTGTGCATAAGTCAAGAATCTGCTCTTGCTGGTTATATAGGGTTTAATACCAGAAAATTAATTTATACGCAGGGATATGTTTCCAAAGCTGAAGGCACATATAAAAACTTTTTAATCAATCTTAGCGAAGTATTTTAGAAAGTCTTAGGACTGTTGATATGTTTGAGGCACGAGTTTATCAATGGTTCTTAGACTTTCAAAATACTGAGCTTTAGATTGACAAAAAGTTTTTATAGTGCTGAAGCTTGGAAACATATGCCGGAGTGTAAGTTAAGAGGATAAAAGAGAAGATGAAAATCAATGCAGCTTTGATAGCGGATTCTGATATTTGATTTTTTATTTGGGCTATTTTAGGTAAAA
>NZ_JAEEGC010000199.1 GCF_019207025.1 Clostridium thailandense
TGGAAAGTAATTTACCGAAAGTAGACTTATCCTCCGGGATATGTTTCCAAGCTTCGGCACTATAAAAACTTTTTATCAATCTAAAACTCAGTATTTAGAAAATCTAAGAACCTTTGATAAACTCGTACCTCAAACATATCAAAGGTTCTAAGATTTTCTAAAATACTTCGCTAAGATTGATTAAAAAGTTTTTATATGTGCTTTCAGCTTTGGAAACATATCCCTGCGTATAAGTTAAGTGTCTGATGTGGGTATCTATAATTTGTTTGTATGCCTTTTCATCAAGGAAAAGGTTACTGAGGTTAAAAGTGCGAAAAATTTTGAAATTTGAGCATATACATGATATAATCTTTAATGAATTATTATGAAAAAGTTTATATTACGATAATTTAAAGTTGGAGGTTTTTATATGGATAGTAGCACATGGAGTAATCTTTTAATGGTTTTTGGCTTGATAGGTGTTTTCCAGGGATTAGGTATGAAGTATAGTAAATCTGTTAGAAAAAAGCTTATGATTGATGCAGAAGGAATAGATAAAAAATATGTTAATTTTAAGATAAACTTTCTTCTATTTACAGGAACGTTTATCTTATTAGTTCAGTTAGTTGCGCATTTTAATCCTGTAGTAGGAGAAAAAATGCAGATACTTCTCTCAGCATTTTTACTTCTTGCTATAACTTCTGATATGATTTATAGAAAAATTAGAAGAAGAAAACAAAAATAAAATATAGGATTGAACGGCCGAAACTTAACTTATACTCCAGGATACATTGATAGTATTTCGGCACGATAAATACTATCAATATATCCCTGCGTATAAGTTAAGTTTCTGTTTTTTAACCCTATATATTTTTAAAAATCTGTAGCCTAATTTATACATGATAATATATAAGTTTGTTAATAAATGTCAATTTACCATTTTAGTGTATAGAAAAAGGATATAAACACTGGTACTAGGGAGCTTAGTATAACTCCATTTAGAAAAGAAACTACAGCAATTTCTGGGCTTGTGGCTTTTGAAATAAGGGGTAGGGTTGTATCCATGGAAGTAGCACCAGCAGGGGCTATCGTTGTGTAGTGATTTAGCTTTACAGCTATTATAGGAATTAATACGACAGCTATAAGTTCTCTAAATATATTTGTAAGAAAAGCTGTAGTTCCAACCTGCGCTCCATCTAAATTAGTAAGCATTATTCCGGAAAGACTATACCAACCAAAGCCTGAAGCTATAGACAAACTGGATTTAAAGGAAAGTCCATAAATTAGTGCAGTTACAATTCCGCCGGCAAAGCTTCCAATAATAATGCAAATAGGAATTAGTATGATTTTTAAACCGCTTTTCTTTAAATTTTTAATTAAATTTTTATTTGAACCAACATCAATTCCAACGGATAAAATTAAGAAACTAAGAAATATTGTGGACAAAATATTAATATTATCTAGTATATTCTGAGGCATTATAAAATATCCACATAACATTCCTGCGATAACTGAAACAATTATTAAAGATGTCATAGTACTAATCCCTCTCTTTCATAAAGTATGAAGTAACAAAGAAAACTAAAATTATACTAAAAAGAGAAGTTAATAAAGCAAAGGTTAAAGATATTTTACCAATGTTTTTAAGATTTCTTATTATAGCTTTATTTCCCCCAGCAGATATACCCATACAAAATAAAAGAAAAATGACACCAATTTGTTGTATACGGCTGTTATAACTTTTATGTTTATCATTTAGATTGAAAAAATATCCTATAAATATTCCTACAAACAATGAAACAAGAATAAGCCACATTTTATATCACCTCATAGAGTAAACTTTTTATTGAAATAATAGCAGATTTTATTTGAACCGAGTTTATGCTTTTAGTTCGAAATTTTTATATTTTCTATTGTAGTATTCCTTGTCATAAGGAACTTCTCTTAAAGGGCAATCGCCAGGACACATAAAGCAATTTTTATATCCATCCTCATTATGAAAATAAATGCCTGAGTAAGTTTTTGATGGGTTCATGTAAAAATTATCACCTAAGGATACACCTATTAATTCTGTAGGGTCGTTTAATAAATTAAATATTTTTTTTAATTCACTTATATTCCAATCAATAGTAGATCCAGGGTTAACTCTAGCTAAAGTATGACAATTGAATTCAATTTCTATAAGAGATTGAAGAGATTTATGTATTTGTATTAAAATAGTTTGGCTAATAAATTCTGATAGTTTATTAGTAAATGAGTCTGTTTTTAGATTACACCATTGCTGAAGTTCATTACCGCAGGTAACTATATAAGGAAATGCGATAAGCTCTTTCTGTAAATTTGCACTTATAACCTTGCTTAGAAATTTTTCTCCTCCTATAATTACAAAGTCGTTGTCTTTTTCACTTATAGTGCATTTCCTAAATAGAGCTCTAGGTTTGGCTATTTTTTTAGCTTCCTCGATAAGCTCCTTTAATATAAGAGATTCTTTATGATTACTTATGTCTAAGTCACTAAGTAGTTTGTCTGATTTTATATCAAATTTTAAGTCCTTTAATATAAAAAATTCGTCGGATAATAAATCCATTAATGTTACCTCCTTAATATAAATTTTATACTTTTAACTACAATCATTAAACTTACTCATTTCTCATGCTGCATTTATCTTTATTCGGACACCTGCTGCAGTCGTGATCAACTTTGCTTAAAGGTTTGTCCTTGTCAGCTCCATATACATAAGCCATAGATCGTAGAGAAGTAAGCATAAAGTCTTCATTTACATATACTCCAAGGAAATTTTTAGAATCAAGTATATCTAGTATATTTTTTTGATACCATAAAGGAATTTCTCCATCTCCAGGGGCTATTCTGCGGCTAAGACCAATATTCATTTCTGCAGCTTTCGCATATATATGTTCAAATAATTGAGAACTTATTTCAAACAGATAAGAGGCTGCCATGGCATCCAATACCATTCCTTCTTTCATCTTAGCGTATGAAAAAAATTCATTTACTTTTTCAGTAATTTTATCACCCATAGTTACTATACAATAAACAAGCTGTCTATAGTCTTTAATAACATTAAAAGTAAAGTCTTCAGCTTTTTCTCCTATAGAAAACATGCCAGCAGGCTGTACACGTTCATATAAAACAGGTAATAATTTGTCGTACAAAGTACCTATCTCATCATCTGCTATGATTTCGCAATAAGATTTTAGAGTATTTATAACCTGTTGTTTATCTAATTTAAAATCAAATTCCAGTATTACTTCCACTTTATATCCCTCCGAATTAGTTAAGGTTTTACTGATTATATATATTATACACCATGCTGTAAAAATATTCATTTATGTCTGTAGAAAAATTATCAATTGACAAAATTGTAAGAATAGTATATATTAAGTGTGTAATTAAATTTAATATAAAACTTTTGGGGCAGGGTGTAATTCCCGATCGGCGGTAAAGTCCGCGAGCTGATAGTCAGCATGAACTGGTTAAATTCCAGTACCGACAGTAAAGTCTGGATGAGAGAAAGTTGTTATTAAGTATATTGATATTTGTCATATATATTTGATATTTTTGCCCCTGAAAGTTTTCAGGGGTTTTGTTGTTTTTAAAATAAATTTTATAGTGTTTTATATATAATTGTTAGCATAAATAAGCATCATGACTCAAGTTTTTTGGAATACTAAATTTTAAGTCCAGAAGGATTAAGGTATGGGAATGTACTTTGAATTTTAATGTAAAAATATTGATAAAATGTAATTATATTAAATAAAACGATAAAGCTTTTATAGATTCAATATAAAAAATTACAAAGGGGTGGAATAATGAATAATAGATATCCACAAGTTAACGAATCTTATATGAATATTGCTTTAGATTTAGCTAAGAAAGGAGAAGGGGCAGTAAATCCTAATCCTTTAGTAGGAGCAGTTGTTGTTAAAGATAATGAGATAGTAGGAAGGGGATACCATAAGTTTTATGGAGGTCCACATGCTGAAGTATATGCTCTAAGAGAAGCTGGAGAAAAAGCTGCAGGTGCAGATATTTACGTTAGTCTAGAACCCTGCAGTCACTATGGCAAAACTCCTCCTTGTGTAGAAGCTATCAAGAAGGCAGGTATAAAGAGAGTAATTGTTGCAATGAAGGATCCCAACCCTTTGGTAGCTGGAAGAGGAATTAATTTTTTAAAAGAAAATGGCATTGAAGTCATTACAGGGATTTTAGAGGATGAGGCAAAAGCTCTAAATGAAATATTTATAAAGTACATAACAAGTAAGATGCCTTTCGTAATTTTAAAGACAGCTATGACAATAGATGGAAAAATAGCTACTTTTACTGGAGATTCAAAGTGGATAAGTGGAGAAGAATCTAGAGAATATGTTCACAGGATACGAAATAAGGTCATGGGAATAATGGCTGGAATAGGAACGATAATTAAAGATGATCCATTACTTACTACAAGGGTTAAGGAAGAAGAAGGAAAGAGTCCAAAGGCTATAATTATAGACTCAAAATTAAGAATACCTTTAGAAGCTAAGATATTAGGAACGGTAAAGGAAAGAGAAGTAATAATAGCATGTACAGATGAATTTGATAATGATAAGAAGAATGCTTTAGAACAGAAAGGAGTAAGAATTATAGTAACTCCTAAAGATGGAGGTAGCAAGGTAGATTTAAAATACCTTGTCGAAGAAATCGGTAAGTTAGGTATAGATAGTATACTTTTAGAGGGCGGAGGAACCTTGAATTTTTCTGCATTGAATTATGGAATAGTGAACAAGATTATATGTTTTATAGCACCTAAAATACTTGGAGGGCAAGACGCAAAAACTTCCGTTGAAGGTAAAGGTGTAGAAAAAATACAGGATGCAATAAAAGTTAACAACATTGAATATAAGACTATAGGAAAAGATTTATTATTAGAGGGATATATAGAATATTAATATGGTGGTGATTACATGTTTACTGGATTAGTTGAGGAAATTGCTGAAATTTTAAGTGTATCTACTGGTGAAAAATCTGCCAGTCTTACCATAAAGTCAAAAAAGATATTGGAAGATGTAAAGCTTGGGGATAGTATAGCAGTTAATGGAGTATGCTTAACTGTAACGAGTTTTGATAAAGGATGTTTCACGGTAGATGTTATGCCTGAAACAATGAGAAAAAGTAATCTTGGGAAGTTAGTGAAGAATAGTAAAGTTAACCTTGAAAGAGCTATGCAATTAGGAGCAAGATTTGGTGGTCATATAGTAAGTGGACATATAGATGGTATAGGTAAGGTTATAAATATGAAAAATGAAGACATAGCTACATGGGTTACAATTGAAGCAGATTTCCATCTGCTAAAGTACATAGTTATGAAAGGATCAGTAACAATAGATGGCATTAGTCTTACTGTTGCTGAACTAGGAGATACATTTTTTAAGGTATCCCTTATACCTCATACAAAAGAAGAGGCAAATATTTATGAAAAAAAAGTTGGCGATGAAGTGAATATAGAGTGTGATATAGTTGGAAAATATATTGAAAGGCTTTTGTTTATGAAAGATAGAGAAGAAAAGAAATCAAAGGAAGAAAGCAGAGTTACAGAGGATTTACTTAAAGAGTATGGGTTTATGTAATTAAATCAAGATATATACTAAAACAAGGGAGATGTAAAGTATGGAAAATAAGTTTAACACTATAGAAGAGGCATTGTTAGATATAAAAGAAGGAAAGATGATTGTTGTAGTTGATGACGAAAACCGTGAAAATGAAGGAGATCTTCTTATGGCGGCAGAGAAAGCTACTGGTGAACATATAAATTTTATGGCTAAGTATGGAAGAGGACTTATATGCACACCTATGACAAAGCAGAAGCTTCAAGAGCTAAATATTAACCCTATGGTTAAGGATAATACTGATAATTTTTATACTGCGTTTACAGTATCTGTTGATGCTGCAGAAACCTCTACAGGTATATCTGCTTATGATAGAGCTTTAACAGTACAAAAATTAATAAGTTCTGATTCTAAAGCAAATGACTTTAAAAGACCTGGTCATGTATTTCCATTAGAAGCTAAAGAAGGTGGAGTGCTTATAAGAACAGGACATACAGAAGCCGCAGTAGATTTACCTAGAATGGCTGGACTTTATCCTGCAGGAGTAATCTGTGAAATAATGAATGAAGATGGAACAATGGCTAGGGTTCCTCAGCTCTTAGAATTTGTTAAAGAACACAATTTAAAAATTATAACTATTGCAGATTTAATAGCTTATAGAAGAAAAAATGAAAAATTTGTAAGGGCAGCAGCAGAGGCAAAAATGCCAACAAGATATGGTGAATTTAGAGCTGTAGGATATGAGAACATTATTAACGGTGAACATCATGTGGCGCTTGTAAAAGGGGATAATTTTGGTGATGAACCAGTTTTAGTTAGGGTGCATTCAGAATGTTTAACTGGAGATGTGTTTCATTCCTTAAGATGTGATTGTGGAGAGCAGTTAGCAGCGGCCTTAACTCAAATAGAGAATGAGGGTAAAGGTGTGCTTTTATATATGAGACAAGAGGGAAGAGGTATAGGACTTTTAAATAAACTTAAGGCTTATTCACTTCAAGAAAAAGGAATGGATACAGTTGAGGCAAATTTAGCTTTAGGATTTCCAGCAGATTTAAGAGATTATGGAATAGGAGCACAAATACTTCAGGATTTAGGTATAACAAAAATAAAACTCTTAACTAACAACCCTAAAAAAATAGCGGGCCTTTCAGGTTACGGTATAGAGATAGTTGATAGAGTTCCAATACAGATGGAGTACACAAAGGAAAACGAATATTATCTAAAAACTAAAAAAGAAAAGATGGGCCATATGCTCAAATTATAAAAGCAAGGTTTCTAATGTTAGAAATTTTATACAAGATAGTTTGTGAAAACAAGAGGAGGAAGTAAATATGAAAACTTATGAAGGAAAGTTAACAGCAGAAGGATTAAAATTTGGAATAGTAGTTGGAAGATTTAATGAATTTATCGGTTCAAAACTACTTGCAGGAGCACTAGATAGCTTAAAAAGACACGGTGCTTGTGAAGAGGATATAGAAGTAAGTTGGGTTCCAGGAGCTTTTGAGATTCCACTAATAGCTAAAAAAATGACCGCCATGAAAAAATATGATGCAGTAATATGTTTAGGTGCAGTAATTAGAGGATCCACTCCTCATTTCGATTATGTTTGTAGTGAGGTGTCAAAAGGAGTAGCACAGGTATCCCTTCAGTCAGAAATGCCAGTAATTTTTGGAGTATTAACAACTGAAAATATAGAGCAGGCAATAGAAAGAGCTGGAACTAAGGCTGGAAATAAAGGATATGATGCAGCAATGACAGCAATAGAAATGGCAAATCTTATTAAGGATCTAAAGTAAAAAATATTAAAGCCGCTTCATATATAGGAAAGCGGCTTTAATATTTTAATTTTCTTTTCCAAATTTTTTAAATAAATTATGCTTTAAAATTTCATCAGAATATTCTAATTGATTTAAAGCATTTTCCTTTTTTGATTTAAGATCTTCGTTTTCATCAATTTTTTGTCCTGTAGACATATCAAAATAGTTGTTTGTTTGAGACATGTAGTAGTATTTACCATCGATAAATGAACTATCTCTGAAAATTACACTTTCATCTTTAGGATTAAATAAATCCTTACCCATTAAATCTTTGCTTGGTAAATCAAACAAGTTACATAAGGTTGGATATATATCCATTTGACCACCAGGTATACTATTAACACCTTTATTAGACTCATCAGGAAAATGAATCAACATAGGTACCTTTTGAAGTTTAGCGTATTCAAGATCAGATAAAGAGTCCTTATTTAAAAATTTTGCAAGTTCTGTTACATGATCTTTAGGTATAGCATAATGGTCACCATAAAGAACTACTACAGAGTCTTTTAAGATTCCCTCTTTCTCAAGTTTGTCAAAGAACATTCCAAGTTGTGCATCAGTATAATGTATAGCTTTTAAATAGTCTCCCAAAAGTGTATTTTCATATTGGCCAACATTAAGATCACCATAATTGTTAACATCATCGAAAGGAAAATGACTGCTTAAAGTTATTAAAAAGGCATAATAAGGTTCATTAAGTTCTTTAATTTTATCTACAGATTGAGATAGAAAAGATTTATCACTTAAACCAAGGCCTATATTTTCATCTATATTATAGCTTTTTTCACCATAGAAATTGTTAAAGCCATATTTTTTATAAATAACATTTCTATTCCAGAAGCTTTCTCTAAAACCATGAAAGGCTGAGGTTTCATAGCCAGCTTCTCCGAAACTTTTAGGCATGGCATTAAACTCGTTTCCACAATACATAAAGCATGCAGCACCACTAACTGCAGGATATAGAGAATTATTACTCATAAACTCAGCATCTGAAGTTCCACCAGCAGAGATTTGATAATAGAAGTTATCAAAATAAATACTATTTTTAGTATATTTATTTAAATTAGGAGTTATTTCTGATCCCTCAACCTTACTATTTATAACAAAACCTTGAAGGGCTTCAACTTGAATCATAATAAGATTTTTACCTTTAACAATTCCCTTTAAGTTAGATGTATCCTGGGAGTTAGATTGCAAGAATGTCTTAATTTCATTTTCTTTTTTCTTTGAAACGGGAGTATTTTTGCTTATACTTGTATTAAGTGAGTTATATAAATCTAAATAATGGTAGTTAAGAAATCCTAATCTCTTTACTATATAAACTCTATTATAAAACGTAGTTAAAAGTCTTGGCTGATCCTTAGATAAATCATAAAAACTTTTTGCATTAATAGAGAAACTAAAAATTAATAAAATAAAGAAAAGAGATAATTTTAAAGTTCTAGATAATTCAAATCTATTTGCATATTTAAATTTTATAAGTATGGGAAATATAAGAATTATATCTAGAGCATAAAGAAAATCTGAAAGTCTTATAAGGGTACTTACACTAGATTTTACGGCACCTAACTGCAAGCCATTTATTAAAACTGGTATGGAAATTACATCTTTAAAGTATCTAAAATATGTTAAGTCTCCTATAATAAAGAGTGTTATGATTATATTACATAAATATAAAAATTTAACTCTTCGAGAATTGCTAAAAAGCAGTGATATTGCTATAATAATTAAAATTGATGCGAAAACAGGAGAAAATAATGAGAAATAAGAAAAATAACCTGATTCCATCTGCTTTCCATATAAAAGGACTTTAATCGTTACTAAAAGCAAGAATAATAATATATCTAAATATGTACGGATATGTAAGTTAACCCTTTTCATATATAGTCCTCCATAATACAAAGTATTTATCAGTGTAAATTATAGAACTAATATATGTATAATTCAAAAACAATATGTTAATAAAATGTTTCTAAAGCATTTTAAATAGATGTATTTATGACTAACTATTTACATAACCGAAATACTGTAGCATAATATATTTGTTATGAAGAAAAAAGCTAGGAGGAATTGGATATTATGGATGAAGAATTAAAAGACGAAGGCATTCTTATAGATGGAAAAGAAGCAAAAAGACAATTCTTAGAAGAATTAAGAAGTAAAAATGAAGAGGAAAGTAGAAAAGAAGAGGAAGAAAAAAATAATCAAAATAATGAAGATGAAGAAGAGAAAAAGAAGCAGTTTTTAGAAGAAGTACGAAAAAATTTAGAAGATAAAAAAGTAGAAGGTAAAAAAATTAGCGAAGATGACAATTTGAAAATTGAAAACAAAGATATAGTAGACAACAATGATGATTCTAAGACTGAAAAGTCAGAAGGTAAAGTAGAAAATGATGATCAAAGCAGTAGTGAGGAGATTTCAGAGGATAAAGTCTCAGAGGATAAAGTTTCAGAGGATAAAGTCTCAGAAGAAAATAAAGAAGAGAATGTAGATACAGCGTTAGTAAGCAGTGATAACACTGAGAATAAAGGAAAAAATTTACTTGACGGTACTGCAAAGGCTTCCTTAATAGATACAGCTTTAACTGCTGTAGTTTCTGTGTTTGGAGTGTATATATTTGATTTGATTTTGAGAATATTTGGATACTATGTAGTAGATTTTAAAGGAGTATATATAATATTGTTTTTAATAATACTAGTACTATATCCAATTATTATGCATCATTCAAAACAAGGAAAAACTTTAGGACAGAAAATTGGTAAAATGGAAGTGAAAGAAAGGGAAGAATAAGAATTGAAAAAGGGCAATGAATACGAATTTTACATAGAAAAAACTGAATTTCCAGCTACAGGTGTGGCAAATTATGATGGACTTAACGTATATATAAAAAATGCTTTTCCTGGTCAAAAGTTAAAAGCTAGAGTATCAAAGAAAAGAAAAGAATATGCAGAAGCTAAAATAACAGAAGTATTGGAAAATGTAGATTATGCAAGGGAAACAGCTTGTTCTCATTTTAATCTTTGTGGAGGTTGTAACTCTCAATTTATTCCTTATGAAAATCAATTAGAATTAAAAAAACAACAAGTGTTAGACCTTTTGAACAATGGTGGTATTAAAGGATTTGAATTTCTGGGCATCGAAAAAAGCCCCGAAGAGTTTGAATATAGGAATAAAATGGAGTTCACTTTTGGAGATGAGGAAAAGGGTGGAGAACTTACATTAGGTATGCACATAAAGGGTAAAAGCTTTGGAATTGTTAATGTTCAAGACTGCCAAATAGTAGATGAGGATTTCAGAGTTATATTAGATACTGTAGTAAGATATTTCAGAGAAAAAAGCCTTTCTTATTATAGAATAATGAAGAGAGAAGGTTACTTAAGAAACCTGGTAATAAGAAAAGGCAAAAATACAGGAGAAATTTTAATAAACATTGTAACTACATCACAAATAAAGTTTGATTTAAGTGAGTTAACTGATATACTTAAAAACTTAAGTTATAATGGAGAAGTTAAAGGCATATTACATACTATAAATAATAGTTTTTCAGATGTAGTTCAAGCTGATAGTGCTGAAATTTTATATGGAAGAGACTATATAATAGAAGAAATTTTAGGACTCAAATTTAAAATAGCTCCAGAATCTTTCTTTCAGACAAATTCAAAAGGAGCTGAAAGACTTTATAGTATTGTGAAGGAGTTTTTAGGAGATGCTTCTTCTAAAGTGGTTTTTGATTTATATTGTGGAACTGGAACTATAGGACAAATAGTAGCACCTAATGCTAAAAAGGTTATAGGAGTTGAGCTTATAGAAGAGGCGGTAAAATCCGCTAATGAAAATGCGAAGCTCAATGGACTTGACAATTGTGATTTCATAGCTGGGGATGTGGCAGAAGTAATAAAAACTATTAATTATAAACCAGATATTATAATTTTAGACCCACCGAGGCCAGGTGTTCACCCTACTGCATTGGATTATGTAATTAAGTTTAATGCACCAGATATAATTTATGTATCATGTAATCCTAAGACTTTAGTAACAGATCTTGAAGTGTTAAAAAATGCAGGATATAAGGTAGATAAAGTTAAACTTATGGATATGTTCCCTCATACGCCGCACGTGGAGACAGTTGCTAAGCTAGTTAAGAAATAGGCATTGAACACTTAGTGAAGCGATAGCTGAACTTAGTGTGAAAGCCCATCTTACGGAGGGTAACTACGTCAGATGTTCCTTATAAAAATTAGACTTTGAAGGTTTTTAAGTAAATATTTAAGTGTGTTTTATGTTCCCTCAGACTGGTTTGGGGGAATTTTGCTTTAGGGGGTTGTACAATTACGCAGAACTAAGGATATTTGCGTTAAAGTATAGGTTTTGCGTATTTGTTTATAGATGAATAGGCTAAAAATTATTGAACCCAATATTGAATAAATTATATATCTTTAAGTAGCTTCATGCTATAACGAGTACTTTTTCTTTTACTCCAACGGTCACGTCCAGTTGGTGATTTAATATTTTTATTTTCAAGTTCACGTATGATTCCTAAAATACTGTAACCACTTAAATATAAATCAAAGATTAGTTTAACTGTTAGAGCTTCATCATCTATAATAACAAGATTTCCTCCATTATCATGTCTATATCCAAAACATTTTCTGTTATATAGTTTTGATATACCATTTTCTGATTTTCGTTTAATGCCCCATTTTATATTATGACTGCATGATTCACTTTCAGCTTGTGCAAAAGACTCAAGTACTGTGATAAGAAACATATTTGAAGCATCTTTGCTATGAATATCTTCATTCTCAAAGAATACATCAACATGTAGATTATTTAAATTGTTTAAAATTTCAAGGATCTCTACAGTATTCCTACCAAAACGACTGATTGATTTTGTGATAATTAAATCTATTTTATGATTTTCACAGTCTTCTATCATCCTTTTAAATTCATTTCTTCCAGAGGTAGCTTTACCTGATTTTATATCAGAGTAAATATCTACAAGTTCCCAGTTTGGATGACGGTGAACTAGATTATTATAATATGATATTTGATTTGAAAGACTATTGAGTTGTTCATTATGTAAAGTGCTGACTCTGCAGTATATGGCAACTTTTAAATTCTTATATGCAGGGATTAGTATCATTTTACTTACTTTTCTATTTCTATTCAAAACACTACTTCCATAATTTTTATTATATAAATAGGAGTATAGCCATAAACTTTTTTCATTATACACAGGGTATTGGAGAGCAGGCGGAAATCTTTTGATTATATGTGTTAAATGATTTATAAGTCGGGTATTGATAAAGGATAACAATTATGCTAAAATTGTTCTAAAGTATCCGCTTGAAATGTGAAATAGCGGAGTTTAAGGTGAAAAAATGATTGATTATAATTTGTTAGTTAAAGAATTTAAAAAACATGATGGGGTAATGAAAACTTCAGAACTTAACACTTTCGGCTTAAATAGCAGGAACTTGCGTGGATTATTAGAAGAAGATAAAATAGTAAAAATAAAAAAAGGAGTTTATCAGTTAGCAAATGACGTTGATACTCAAGATGATGTTATTATAGGAAAACTATTTCCTTCAGCAATAATTTATCTTCAAAGTGCTCTTTTATATTATGGGTATACTGATAGAATACCTTTTACTTGGCAAATTGCTGTTGATAAAAATAGTTCTAAAAGTCAATATAAAATTGATTATCCTGCTGTAACGCCGTTCTATTTAAAGCGTGAAATTTTAGAAGTTGGTGTTAGTGAATATTCTATAGGAAATATTAGAATAAAAATTTATGACAGAGATCGAACTATTTGTGATATTTTAAGGTATGAAAAGAAGATTGATAAGGAAATTTTTAATAAAGCTGTTCAAGCTTATATTAAAGATGATAAAAAAAACATAAGTAAGCTTTTAGAATATGCAAAAGTTTTAAGGGTTATTAATAAAGTTAAAATATATGTTGGAGTGTGGCTATAATGATAAACAAAGGAGCATCAATCGTAGCAAAATTAAAAAATAAAGCTTTAAAAGAAGGATTACAGCTACAACTGTTACTAAATCTTTTTTGCCAAGAAGAATTTTTGAGAATAATTGGGAAATAATAGAAAATATCAAAAGAATTATCAATAATATAATTTCCCCAACAAATATAAATGATTTTATTAGTTTTGAAGTAAAAGGATTTGAGCCTATTGCAGAACAAAGAGAATACAATGGTATTAGAGTAAATATGATTGGGCATATTTCAAACACTAAAACCCCGTTTAGTATTGATCTTGGAGTAGGGGATGTTGTTGTTCCACCACCAACTAGAATGGAATTACCAATTTTAATAGATGAGTTTGAAAGACCCAATGTACTTACTTATTCTTTAGAAACGACAATAGCAGAAAAATTTGATGCAATCATAACAAGAATGGAATTAAGCAGCAGAATGAAAGATTTTTTTGATATCTATTATTTAGCAAATACCGTTGATTTTGATGGAAGAAAACTCCAAGAAGCTATGTTTGAAACATTACAAAATAGACATACTGTTTATGAACAAAACTCTTTAAGCAGAGTATTTAATTTAATAAACGATAAAGATATGGTGAAAAGATGGAAGTCATTTTGTAAAAAGATTCTTAGGTTTGATTTGGAATTTGAAAATGTACTTGCGGATATAATAAAATTTTTAGAAGTGCCGTATAATGCAATATTGGCGGAGGAAGAAAACTTTGAATTCTGGAATTATAAAGAGAAGAAATATGAGAAAAGAATTTAAATTTAGTAAGTGGTGATATAGTCATAGTAGATAAATGAGCCCTAAGTCATAGGTAGGTACAATAATGAACAGCTGTTTAGTATTATAATGAGTTGATTTTTTATATAGAGATTAATAGTATCAAAATAAAAGTTTAGCCTAGGTGTCTCACTATAAGCTTAGGTATAGATAAGGATAAAAAAGTTGTTAATAAAATAGGACATGGGTTTGAATATAAAAAAGATAGATATGTACTTTTAAAAAAGCCTTTTAATTCAGCATATACTTTTATTCAAACAAAGAAATTTAACATAATTAATGCCAGTAATACTAATTAGGAGCAAAGTAGAATGTGAATTTATGCTAGCAGACAATAATTTAGAAGATATATTAAATAACAGAAAATATGATATAGGTAAAAATGGAGCTATAATAGAATTTATTAATAAAAATAAGGCGGTTGATTTTGTTGAGGTACTTGAAACTGAAGAAGAATATTATTTCAAAGTTAGGTATTTTAATATTGATGATGCTTTATATGAGTATGATATAAGCAGAAGGGAAGAGTCCAAAGCAAAAATTGATTCGAGATATATTGATAATATATTAAGCTGCAAGAAAGAAAAAGTTAATAATATTATTAATGAAATTGTAAAATGTGGAATGGAAAGAGCTTTGCATCTATTTTGTCAATTATTTAGTGAACACAATTATATATTTGTACACAACCATAAGGCTGTGAGAGAAAACAGAGTAACTAATCAGGAATACACTAATGCACAAGAGCACAAAATTAAGCAAGGTTTTATGTTGCTTAATTGTTTGTATGTACTTTATTGTGACATTAAAAATAGAGAAGTAAAAATTTATAGCAGAAAAGTAGAAGAAGATTCTAATGGGACAAGAGTATTAAGAGATACCTATAGGACTGCGTTTATAAGAAAACTACATACAGGCTGGAAAATAAGTGATGAAGCTAAAAATAATGCTGAAAGGTTAGGGGTTATTCTTCCAGAAGGCTATACATTTGTAAGGGAACATATTCCTATATAAAATAAAGAGATTAAGAGAGTCGTCAGGATAAGAGAATAATATTTTTTTATCAAGTATAATGGCCTTTATAATATCTAAAAACGTCTTAAAGCTAGTTTGATGGACAGAATAGTAGATACAATTGAAAAATTTTAATACTATATATATGTAAATGCATATAGAAATCCATTAAAAATTACTATAAAATTTATATATACATATAAATTAATTTGGTGGTGAGTTTATGATTGATAATATTGATTTGACTAAAATAAAACAAAAAATAATGTTTATGCAGGGTAATATAGATAAACTAAGAAAGCTTCAAAATATTTCTAAGGATATATTTATAGAAGACTTTAGGAATGTAGATAGTGCTAAATATTTATTACAAGTTACAATTGAGGCGATGCTAGATATAAGTAACCATATAATAGCCAGAAACAGATGGGGAAAACCAGAAACTAATAAGGAAAGCTTTGAAATACTTGCAAGTAAAGATATTATTGAAAAAAAGTATATAGATGTGTATTTTTCTATGGCTAAATTCAGAAACAGAATTGTTCACATGTATTTTAATGTTAATGATGAAATGATTTACGATATAACTCAAAATAATTTAGAAGACTTTGAAGCTTTTATCAAAGCTATAGTTAGAAATCTTAGTATATAAGTAATACTTAAAGAATTGTATATATTAATGAAGGTTTAGGAAAATAAAAAAGGATTTGGAGGTGATACTGTGCTAAATATAGAAAATAAAATAGAAAGCTTAAAAAAATACTTTAGTGAGCAGCCTGATGTTTTGGGAGCATGGATAATAGGTTCGTATGGGACTGAGTATCAAAGAGAGGATAGCGATATTGATTTTGCTATACTTTATGATAAAGATATAAATGATCTAGAAGAAATGAAATTTGCGGGTGATCTTACGGAATTACTTAAAGTAGAGAATATTGATACTATAAATTTAAAAAAGGCACCTATTACCCTTCAATTCAAAACCATAAAAGAAGGTAGAACTTTGTATGAAGCAGACTACATAAAAGTGTGTGATTATATAGAATATGTGATAAATAATTACCAAAATAAAAAATATTATTTAGACCAATTTGATAAGGATTATTTTGCTAGTTTTTAACCCATTTTATAATTTATCAATAGATTCCACCAGGCATATTATTAATGAGTGACTTGGTGGTTCTTTGGTTTGGGGATAAAATTAATTTACACCTAAAGACGTAATTATATTAAGATGAGTAAAGTGAGGAAATAATAAGTATATGAAGAAGAAAAAGTGTAAAGCTATACATAAAAACTATGATATAGAAAGTGATGAATATTTTTACTATATAGCAGGCTATACTTCTAATGGAGTACCATTTGGAATCACATGGGAGGAAGCTATAAGGGATGGCTTAGTGGAAGAGAAGGAATTAATTGAAGAACTATCTGACGACTTACCATTTTAAATTATAGAAAATAGTTTTTAAACTATATAGGAAAGGTGAAAAGCAAGGAGTAAAGAATGAATTATAATGAGCTTTATAATAAATATAGGAAGCTGCTAGAAGAAAATCAAGCTTTAAGAATAGAAATTAAGGATTTAAGAAAACTCCTTCAGTTAGAAATTCCTGAGTTATGTATGAATGATGAAGATACAATGCTAATAGAGGGTAACCATGACACAGCGATTCAAAAAAATGAATGTGCAAAAATAAATAATAATAGTTCACCAGAAGATAAGATAAAGTTATTTATGTCACTATTTAAAGGAAGAGAAGATGTATATGCTAAGCGTTGGCAGAATAAAGAGGGTAAATCTGGCTATTCACCTGTATGTATAAATGAATGGATAAAAGGAATTTGTTATAAACCTAAAATAAAATGTTCGGAGTGTAAAAATAGAATATATGGTTCTTTTTTAAAGAAAGCATAAGTGCTGCATCTGCTAGAAAATTTGGTACAGGACTTCTTACTTATGCAATGACAAAAAGGCATGAAATCAAATTTAAATCTTATGATAGACTATTTCCGAATCAGGACACTATGCCAAAAGGAGAGTTTGGAAATCTTATAGCTTTGCCAATGCAGCGAAATGCTAGAAAAAACAAAAATAGTGTTTTTGTAGATAAAAGTTTGGAACCCTATAAAGATCAATGGAGTTTTTTAAGTTCTATTAGTAAGCTCACAAAAGATGAAATTGAATTTTATATTTCTGAATTTTGTTCTGGTGATGAGTTAGGTGATTTAAAGGAAGATATAATTGTACATACACAGCAATTGTTAGATCAGTGGAGAGAAAGATTAAGCCAATTTTTAGTGATAAATGAAGTTTTAGAAGTTGAAAATACTACTAAAAGAGGACGAAAAAAGAAGTTAGGTGCTATAGGGCAAATAGGGGCAGGCAAAAATAATTTGAATGGTATTATTGATATTGCTATTATTGATATTGCTATTATGCAATCATTAGTAAGAAAAGGTGAGGTTAAAGAATTAGTTAAGGATTATGGAATGGTTTTAGTGGATGAGTGCCACCATGTTTCAGCATTTAGTTTTGAGCAAATCTTAAAAAATGTAACAGCTAAATATGTTTACGGATTAACAGCAACTCCAATGAGAAAGGATGGTCATCATCCTATAATATTTATGCAATGTGGTCCAATTAGATATAAAGTGGATGCACGTAGGCAAGCTAAAAAACATCCTTTTGAACATTATGTTATTCCAAGATTTACATCTTTTAGAAAGCCTGTTTGTCAGGATGAAAAAGAATGGTCAATAGCAGAAATATATTCTGAAATAAGTACAAGTCAAATTAGAAATGAGTTAATTATTAATGATGTTATAAACTGTGTAAAAGAGGGAATAAATCCAATAGTTTTAACAGAAAGAACTGCACATGTTGAAATGATTGCTGATGCTTTAAAAGAAAAAATAACTAATGTTATTATGCTCACTGGGAGAATGTCAGTAAAAGAGAAGAAAGCTGAAATAGAGAAACTTTCAAGCATACCTAAAGAAAGCAGCATGGTAATAGTAGCTACAGGTAAATTTGTAGGAGAGGGTTTTGATGAACCAAGGTTAGATACTCTTTTCCTTGCAATGCCTATATCATGGAAAGGAACACTACAACAATATGCTGGAAGATTTCATAGAATATATGAAAACAAGAATGAGGTACAAATTTATGATTACGTTGATGTTCATGTTGGAGTATTAGAAAGAATGTATGAGAAAAGGTTAAAATGATATGCTTCAATAGGATATTCTGCTAAAAGCGAAAGCAAACCCTTTGAAACAATAAACTCAATTTATAACAATAATAATTTTTTAACCGTATTTAGTAATGATATTTTCTCTGCAAAACATGAGATTCTTATAGTTAGTCCTTTTATAAGCAAGAGAAGACTTTTTCAAATGTTAAAACTTTTAACGACTACAATAAAAAATTGTGATAAGGTTAAGGTAATTACTCGTCCAGAAACAGATTTTAAAGGAAAGGATAAAGATGTTTTAAAGGAAATGTATGAATCTATAAGGACATCTGGAGCAGAATTAATTTTTAAAGCAAATATACACCAGAAATTTGCAATAATTGATAAAAGAACTGTATGGTATGGAAGTATTAATCTTTTAAGTTATGGAAGCTCGGAATAAAGCATTATGAGATTAGAAAGTATAAATATTGCAAATGAGTTATTAGGTACCGTTGAATAAAAAAGAAAAGTTAACATGAATTTATTTTATTAAAAGTTAGTATGGAGGGTATTTCCGTGCTAACTTTTGTGTTTTAATATGAATACTTATAACTAATATTAAGCTGAAAAAATATGTTATCAAACATCCACTAAAAGAAACATTTCCATTACAGTTTGGAAGAAGAGCAGAAATCTTCCACCATTCTTCCACCAATGTAAAAAGTAACATAAAATTTTATAAAATATGAAAAATTACAGTAGAATATTTTAAGCCTTATATATCAATGGTTTGATAGTATATATAAATACATTTTAGTAGAAAAAGTTACCATAAAATAATTTTTGGGAATAAACGGCCGACACTTAACTTATGCTTCGGGATATATTTACATTTTTCCAGCACAATAAATACTTTTGACAAGTCTAAAGCCCATATTTTTAAAAAAGCTAAGACTTGTAGCAAAAGTATTTAAATGTGTCTTCCAGAATGTAAATATATCCCTGAGTATAAGTTAAGTGTCTGGTGTGGTTATCTA
>NZ_JAEEGC010000002.1 GCF_019207025.1 Clostridium thailandense
TCTGGTATGGGTATCTATATTATTTAAAATTAAAATATTTAGATGAAATTGAAAACCGCATCAGATTTCTCTAATACGGCACTCGATTTAATAATTATATAATAAAATTATTCTTTTGCCTCTTCTTCAGCAGGCTCTTTTATTTCTTTAGTTGCTAATTTAGTTATAGTTGCATATACTTCATTTTCTTTCTCATGTATTTTTATTTGCTTGTCCAAATCAAAATCCTCTGAAGTAATTATATCTCCCAAATTTTTTTGTGATACATCAACATTTAAGACTTCAGGCACTAAGCTTATCTTTGATAAAACATCTACTTCTGATTTATGCATCTGAAGTCGTAGCTGTCTTTTTCCTAAAGCTACTTCTCCTTTAAATATAATAGGAATTTGTAATTTTACTTCATGATCCTTGGAAACAAGTTGTACATCTAAGTGGATAATCTTATTTGAAACTGGATGTCTCTGAATTTCTTTTATAAATCCAAATTTCTTATTATTCTCGCACTTAATCCATAATTTTACATTTGAACCGTGTTTATCAAGAATCTTCTTTAAAGTCGTTTCTTCAAATGTTACTGAATCCGCTTCAGCAACATTATCACCATAAACTACACCTGGTATAAAACCCTCTTTTCTAATTTTTTTACTCTTTACTGTTCTTTTAACAGCATTTAAAACTATAGGTTCCAAAATAAATCACTCCTCTTGGCATTAATTAAGCCATTCTTAATTTTGTCCAATCGCTAGCATCCGTAAGAGTTTTTTAAGCAGTTTTATCAATAACAAATTAAACTACTTTAAGCTCCGCTTCTATTACTAGAAGAGTAAGTGGTTCGCACCAAATCAAATTGTTGTGTTCTCTACTTATGCGGTAACGTTAGTGATTTAAACATACAACTATATTATAACACTTTTTCCCATTCACAGCACTCTTATCTTAGTTAGATTTTAATTCATAAGCTTATATATTACTATATTTATGTAATTTTTGACGACTTGCTAATCAAATGGTAAAATAGTGCTTGGTATGTAATAATACAAAAAATTTATAACTTTTGAAAGGATTGCTAATATGAAAAAAATAAGTACTAAGATCATAATAACTATTATAATTTGCTGCATTACCTTATCTTCAATTTTAGGAACCGTTTCAATAATTTCAGGAAGAATATTCATAAATAAAGAGGCTATGGACAAGCTTGTATATATGTCCAAAAGCATAGCTGGAGATTTAAACGAAAAACTTAAATCTTCAGAAAATGACGTAAACTATTTATATTCTAATGTTCTGAATACCTTTGATACGGAGCAATTAAAATCTGATTCAAAATACGTGGATAATTACAAAAATTCATTAGTATCAACCATAAAAAATTATTCAGTAGGTTCTAAATCATATTCATCTATCTATTTTCTTCTGAATCCAGACTTAACTGGTATGGCTGCTGATGTAAATTTTACTGATGTTAAAGGCACTGGTAGCTTTGAAATACAGCCAGAGTTAACAAAAGAAAAATATGATTCTAAAAATAAAAATATGCAATGGTACTATGAAAGCATAAAAAATAAAAATGGAACTTGGTCCATTCCACATACTTCATTTATTATTAACTCAGATGTAATTACATATTCAAGACCTATATTCAAAAACAATGTACTTGTCGGTGTAGTTGGTGTAGATTTAAAACTTAATTACATTAAGAGTTTAATAAATAGTATTAAAGTATATGACACAGGTTACGCTTCGCTATACAATGAAAAGTACGATTATTTAGTACACCCTGATTTTACATATAAAGACAACTTAGCTACAGTTAACAATGGTGGCTATAAAAATATTTATGATCAAATAAATGGAAAAAAGGATGGATTTATTAAATATAAGAGCAAAAATGGACAATACAAACTTCTAGCTTATACAAAACTTTCAAATGGATGGATTTTAACTGTTGCACCTCCTATATCTGAGGTCCTTAGCGGTATGAATAAGCTAATGATAACAATTTCTGCTATCATTATAGCAGGGATAGTTTTATCCATAATTGCAGCATTATATCTAGGCCGAAAAATTTCAGAACCAATTAAAACCGCTACAGAACTTATAAATGCTATATCACAATTTGATCTTTCTTCAAGTATAGATAAAAAGGCAGAGAAATTCTCTAAAAGCAAGGATGAGTTAGGTATTATGATTAATGCTGTACTCAATTTAAAACGAAATCTAATTAATGTTGTTCTTAATTTACAAAATAGCTCTAGCCAGATTTTTAAGTACTCTGAAAGTCTGTCAACGAATACTAATGATACTTTAACATATATAAGCAATGTTTCTGATGCAATGTCAGATCTAGCAAGCAGCACAACAGAACATGCTGAATTTTCTCAGGATAGCTTAGAGAAAATTAAAAGTTTAGCTGAGGATATACAAATTGCTCTACAAAGTTCTAGCTCGGTAAAAGAATCTCATAGCAACGTTAAACAAATGAGTAGTAATGGCTCTCGATCCTTAGATACTCTTACAGAGAAATTTAAAATAAATAGTGATGTAACAAATAAACTATCTACTATTATTGATAATCTCGATAGTAAATCTGGTTCTATAGATAATATAGTAAGTACTATTAATAGTGTTGCAGAGCAAACAAATTTGCTGGCACTTAACGCAGCTATTGAAGCAGCTAGAGCTGGTGAATATGGTAAAGGTTTTGCTGTAGTAGCCGAGGAGATACGCCATTTAGCAGAACAAAGCACAGATTACACAAAGGAAATAGCTGGTATTGTAAATGAAATACAGCAAGAAATAAGTTTTGCAAAGAATACTATGGACACCGGTATAGATGCTGTAGATAAAGCTAATACCTCAATAGTTGAAACAGAGAACTCTTTTGATCTAATAATGGATTCTATACAAAATAGCTTAGAACATATAAGTAATTTATCAGAGAATATTAAGAATGTAGATGAAAATAAGGAAAAAGCTATAGTTTCCATTGAAAAGATATCTGCTATATCAGAGGAATCTGCTAGTTCTGCTGAAGAAGTAGCTGCAATGGTTAAAGAACAAACTAATGCTATGAACTCTATTTCAGGCACAGCTAAAGAGCTTAATGAATTAGCCGTTAAAATGGATGAAATAGTGGAAATGTTTAAATTAGATTCTACATCATAAATTCTAACTTTAAAATTCTAGAAGTTTTTATGTATTTTTTTACTGTGCATTCTGGCTTGGAAGGCTTTGCCTTCCAGGTCTACTTTTTAAAACAATATAGTTCATGTGTAAATCTTTTAGTCTATCTTTATTCCTAATTAAATTTTTTCCAAGATTACTAAATATATAATAAGATTAGAAATTCGTAATATACTATTAATAGTCTTTGTATAGATAAATTTGTATTCACTTTATCATTTTAAATTTTGAATTTTAAGACAAGATCTTTTAGATGTTCTGTACTCTTTTTCACATTATCAGCTTCATTTTTTACATTTTTTGCTACATCTCTTATATTTGCTACTCTATGCGCTATGTTGCTTGCTCCATCTGCCCCTTCATTGTTACTCTTAGAAATTTCATTGATTGACTCTGATACAGTTTTTACTGATGCTAATAATTCTTCAGAGGTAGAACTTAGATCAGTAACTAAACATTTTATATACGCGGCATCTTTCTCATAATTTTCTCCTAAAATAGCTGACTCTTTATAGCTATCCATAACTTTTATTTCTATATAATTTAAAGTTTGCTTAGAAGTATTTACAAGATCATTTACAGCTTCAAATACACCATCTACTATATTCTGCATCTCGCTTACAGTTGCTCCAGAATCCTCGGCCAATTTTTTTATCTGCTCTGCAACTACAGAAAAGCCTCTTCCTGCTTCTCCAGCTCTAGCCGATTCAATTGCAGCATTTAATGCCAAAAGGTTAGTTTGTGAAGATATTCTTAAAATTGCACTTGTTAAAGCCTTAATTTTTTCTACCTCTTTTATCTTCTCCAGAGCTTTGTCCATCGAAACTTTAACTTTAACATGGTTTTCCTTTGCTTCATTCTGAAGCTTGATCGAACTGTGCTTTAAATTTAAAGCTTTCTTGCTTATTTCATATGCAGATAACGCTCCTTCCTGAGCTTTGCCTGATATAACTTCCACTGCAAATTTTATTTCTTCTGAAGTAGAATTTATTTCACAAGTTGCCGAAGCAGTTTCCTCTATTCCTGCTGACAATTGTTCTACAGAAGAAGAAGCTTCCTCTAGTTCACAAGCAAGCTCTTCGATACTATTATTTGAAACTAACACTGAATTGTTTACGTATTGTGTTTCTTCTACAATAGCTTGTATGATTTTCTTTATAGAATATTGCATTTCACTAGTTGCTCTTATTATATCTCCTAGTTCATCTTTTAAAGTTAACCATTTATCAGGTACAGTATTGCTAAGATCACCAGATGCAATTCTTTGTATATGATTTCTTAAAAATGCTAAAGAGTTAGTAATATTTTTTATAATAAAGATGCAAAGAACTACTATGACTATAATGATAAAAAAAGCCATTAAACTCAACATAATAAGATCATGTTTAATTATATTATTAGTATTTTTTTCAATGTCTAAGTTTTTAATATTGGCAGATTCTACAACTTTATCAATGTTTTTTCTATGTTCAGTATATAATTTTTCCAATTTGTTATCTACTATATATTTTGCTTTTTTCTTTTCTCCATTTCTTATACATGGAACGAATTCGTTATTGAAAATTTCAAAATATTCTTTAGCTGGTTTATATGAATCTTCTATCATTATTTTTTTCATACTATCTTCGGGTAAATCATTAACCCAAACTTGATGACGTCCATTGTAATTTTCTTCTAATTTTCCTTCATATTTAATCAATCTTTCAATTTTATTATTGTCATTTTCGTTTAATAATTCTAACGTTGTAAGATGCGACTCTATTATATATTCTGGAGGTGGAAGAATATCTGCAACAAGATCTTTTCCTGTAATTATTTGTTTGTAAATTTTTCCACTAATTTTTATATCAGTGATAATCTTACTTGAATAGACCCCAAAAACCGAAAATCCTAAAATAAAAATAATAACTAATAATAACAACTTGTATACAACTCTCATTTTTTTGAACATAATTTCACTCTCCTAATTTTGTTCTTTGCGTACATTTCTTTATTTAAGCAAAGATAAATAAATTAAATTTATCATTTGTCAAATAATTTAACAATTTAATAATTTAAAAGCATTTTATTTAATATTTTATCACTTATTTTCTTTGTTTTCTATACTTTTAATAAGCGAAAATATGCTTTTGGTGTATTTTTTAAAAAAGTTAAGATGCACATGTACTTTAAGTCTTGATTAATTAGATTTCAAGGAAATTAGTCAATATCTAGATTTACCGGGAAGCACTCTTACCAGCACAATTGACAGGCTTGAAAAACGTAACTTAGTTAAACGTGTCATAAGCAAAAAAATCGACGTTCTTATGAACTAGAATTGACACAGGAGAGCATTAAAATAAGTTCACTACACGAAGCTGCTTAAAAAGAGTTATGGCAAAAAGTGCTTGGGGAATTAAATGAGGATAGTGAAAGAGATACACTAATTGAGTTGTTAAATAAAATATGTAAAGGAATAGAATGATTGGAGGCGCAGAGATGAACAGAGCTATTGTTATAGGTGCCACATCAGGTATAGGAAGAGAAACAGCTAAAAAATTAGCTAAAAATGGATATGCAGTTGGACTAACTGGGAGAAGAAAAGATCGCCTTATGAAGCTTCGCCGATCTATAACAACTAATACCTTCATAAAAGTAATTGACGTTTGTAAAACTAATGAAGCAATTGAACTTTTAAAAGAACTTATAGATGAAATGGGTGGTTTAGATTTAATTGTCATCTGCTCAGGCATTGTGAGACCAAATTATGAACTTAATTGGGACAAGGAAAAAGAAAAATATATATTTCTAGAAGATGACGTATTCTAGCTTGGCTCATTAATATGCTTCCTGAAAGATATAGAGTAAAATAAAAGGTGTGTTTCCCACACCTTTTTTATCCTTCTTGCTGAAATTCAAAAGTAATATAATGCAATTGCAATATCCTAGCTTATACTTATTGCTAATTAGATTTTTCCCTAAAGTTACAAGATACATAATTTAAGATATCTTTTCGAAGTTCATACTGTTCCTGATATATTCTTGAATTGTTGACATTCTGACTATAGGTATTAATAATTTTCAAATTGCTGATAAGTGCTTTTTTTAAGTCCTTTATATCATCAATTGCATATGCAGCTATAATACAATTAGTCAGTACAGCACCTCCTGAAACTTCTAGTGTAACCGCTTCACTTTGCATAACATCTGCTTTAATCTGATTCCACAGGTGATCTCTACTGCCACCTTCAGTTATAGTTATTCTGTTTATTTCAATACCAGCATTTCGATAGTCATTGGTAATCTCCATATAATCATAGGCAATGGCCTCTAGAACAGCTCTCCATAAAACGAACTGATCTGTATCTAAAGTCATATTCAAAAAACAACCTTTCACCTTTGAAAATTCGCCATATCCACCAGTTAAGTATGGCAAAAAGACCACTTCATTGCATCCTGGTTCAACCTTTTCTGCTTTTTTGCTTAACAGCTTATAATAGCTGTCGTCATCAGATTTTTGACAAAGATTATCCTTAAACCAACGCAGCGCCAAGCCTCCAGTTCTAACAAATCCCCAATAAAAATATGTATTTTCTAAAGTACCACTATTAAAAATTAACCCACTTCCTTTTCGACTAAGCTCTGGAATAATTCCATTTGTAGAAACGCAGAACATAGCACAGGTTCCAGCAACATCTACAGCCTTGTTTGCTTCAAGTATTCCACTTCCTAGCATTGATTGCATTGTGTCACCTGCACCTGCACAAATTGGTATACCAGCAGGGCATCCTGTTTCTTTGGCAGCATCTTCTGATAAGGTACCAATAATATCCCAGGGCTTTATAATTTTAGGCATATAACTTTTATCTATACATAAGATATCAAGCTGTTCATTAGACCATTTCTTTTCATATATGCGATATCCAAGCCCCCATCCAGACATCGCTCCCCAGTCAATAAAGGCATCATCGCTCTCTAAACCTGCAAGATTCATCAGAATATAAGGAGCATTATGAACAAACTTTTTCCCTCTTTTCTGAAACTCCTCGCTATTTGCTAAAATCCATCTTGCATGTAATGCTGGAAACATACAGCTCGGATCAGCATTACCTGTTTCTCTTCCCCAAATATCAAGATCCAATTTTTCAAGATGTTCAACATCATTCTGTGTTCTTGAATCTAGATAATTTATATAAGGTGTAATTGCCTTTCCATTCTTGTCTATACCGACAATCCCACAAATAATTCCATCTCCCATAATTGCTCTAATTAAGCTTGAATCAATTCCTTTATTTTTCAACTGTTCTATACACTGTTTTATCCCAAGCTTTGTAAGAGAAAGATATTCATCCGCATCCATCTCAACCCATCCTGGATTCGGATATTTTAAAGTTGTGTGATTTGATGATTTTGCTACACATTTCATATTTTTATCATACACAGCCACCTTTACACTCTGAGTGCCTGCATCAAAACCAAGATAATAATGTTTCATCCTCTGCTCTTAGCAAGGGCTTATTAGTCCCCCACTAAAATTCACCTCTTTCTTTGCTCTGCTATTTTTATCTACTATTTAATCAATTAAAATTATATAAAACATCTTTAGAGCTTATCTTTAGACTACTAAAAAAATATTTAACGGCGTGAAAGTTGATATTATAGATACTTGTACCAGACATTTAACTTATATGCCAGAGAATAAGCTAATTGTCGGCCGTATTTCTCTACAGTTTTTTAGCAAAATAACCCCTAGGTTTTCCTAGGGGATTGTAAACAGAATAAACATATTATCTGATTTAAAGATATATACATTGTTCATTCACCTTCTTTCATCCAGACTATACTGTCGGCTTCGGAATCTAACCGAATCTGCCTTATGGCTTGCGGGCTGTACCGCCGATAGGGAATTTCACCCAACCCCGAAGGATACTTTATATAACTTTATCATTAATATAGCATTGTAATTTTTCTTTGTCAACCTTTACAACGCACTTGCACTTTATAATCAATTGTTTTTAATATATAATTAAATAATAGTATTCTAAATACAATGTCATAAATCAAAATACATTAGAGGTGATTATTAATGGATAAAATCAAACTAGGAAGAACAAATTTAATGGTATCCAGAAGCGGCTTCGGCGCTTTACCTATTCAAAGAGTCTCCTTTGAAGAATCTAAAAAAATTTTACTTAAGGCTTATGAAAATGGAATAAACTTTTTCGATACTGCACGAATGTACACTGATAGTGAAGAAAAAATAGGCTATGCTCTTTCTGAAGTAAGAAAAGATATTATTATAGCAACAAAAAGTCATGCTAAAGATAAAAAATCCCTATTAGACAGTTTACAAACAAGCCTTAAAAATTTAAAAACAGATTACATAGACATATTTCAACTTCATAATCCAGATGAGCTGCCTAATTCTAAAGATCCAGAAAGCATATATAGTGGACTTTTAGAGGCAAAGAAAAAAGGATTAATTCGATTTATAGGTATTACAAATCATAAAATAAGTAATGCTCTAAATGCCGCAGACTCAGGTTTGTATGATACTATACAATTTCCTTTAAGCTCTTTATCTGCAGATACTGACTTAAAGCTTATTAAAGAATGTAAAAAGAGAGATATTGGGGTTATTGCCATGAAAGCATTATCTGGTGGCCTTATAACTAATGTTGCTTCTACATTTACTTTTTTAAGGCAATTTGATAACGTAGTACCAATATGGGGTATTCAAAGAGAATCTGAACTAGATGAGTTTCTTTCCTTAGAAAAAAATCCACCACTATTAGACGAAGCTATGTGGGACATTATTAACAAGGATCGTACTGAACTAGCAGGAGATTTCTGCCGCGGCTGCGGATATTGTATGCCTTGTCCCGCTGGAATTGAAATTCCGACTTCCGCTAGAATAACGCTTTTGCTTGGAAGATCTCCTTTTAAGCCTTTCCTTAGCGATGAATTTAAAGAAAAAATGAACCTTATAAATGATTGTATGGAATGTGGTCAATGTAAAAGTCATTGTCCTTATAAGCTAGATACCCCAAATCTTTTAAAGAAAGAACTCAAAAACTATGAAGAGTTTTATGCTAAACATAAATAATAAAATATATATTAATCTCTTCTATATTTTTAGGCTGTCTTTGAAAAAAGACAGTCTAATCTCATATTAATATCCCAAAATAAAGCTTTCCAGAATTAAATGAATCAATGAAAAATTCAGCTTCATATAATTAAAGTTTTACATTTGAAAAATATTGAAAATTTGTATTTTTTACATAAATACTGTTTTACTGTCACACAAAATAGATGATTTAAATGCCCAAATATCTAAATTCAAAGTATAATATATTTATATTTAATAGAAAACATATCTAAAGCAAAATGCAAAATTTAAATTATCATAATTATGCTTTTTTTCTTCTAGATAATGTTGTATAATATAAATTAAAAATAGTCAATAATTAATATCAATTAATAACTTATACTAAATATTATATATAAAATGAACACTTACTTTTTTAGGAGGGATATTATGAAATTGTTTGGTAATTTAAAAATGAAGCAAAAATTATTATCGGGATTTTTATTTGCTGCACTATTTGTTTTGGTTACAGGTATAATTGGTGGAATTGGTATGAGAAGGATGAATGCAGTATCAAATGAATTATATAATTATGATTTAAAAACACTGAAAAATCTGGATGAATTTGATGCAAATACAATGCATTTGAGGCTTGAAATAATAAATCTTGTAGAAAGCAGGGATAGTACTAAAACCCAATCAGTAATAGATATTAGCAATAAGTATAGGGATAGAAATAATGAACTTTTAAATGAATATAAAAAATCCAACTTAACTTCTGAGGAAAAAAGATTAGTAGGCGAATTAGACAATGATTTAAAGGATTGGAGAAAAATTTCTGATAACATATTAACTCTTATGTCTCAAAGTAAATATGATGAGGCAATGGAATTGAATAAAGAATCCGCATCTTATAGAAGTAAATTAACTACAACAATTGAAAAGCTAGTTAACATTACTGTAAAACAGGCAGATGATAGTAATGCATCAAGTCATATGATCTATAAGAACTCTCTTTTAATCATGATTTCTGTTGCTCTAATAAGTTTCATTATATCAACATTATTAGGTACCAAAATTACTAATTCTTCAATGAAAGAGATTAATAAGATTTTGAAATTCAGTGAAGACCTAAGTAATGGGATTCTAAATAAACCAATAAAACTTGAAAGTAAAGATGAAATAGGCTTTATAGCTCAAAAGCTTAATGATGCAAACGATAGCATAAAGGCTTTGATAAAAGAAATAATATCCAGTACTGAACATATGAATTCTTCAAGTCAGGAATTATCTGCAACTTCAGAAGAAATTGCTTCAATGATGTCTTCAGTAAATGAATCAACGGATCAAATAGCTAAAAGCTCTCAAAATTTAAGCAGTGTTACAGAAGAAATAAGTGCATCAACTCAAGAAATAAGCGGAAGCATAACTAGACTTTCTAATAAAGCCAATGAAGCTACAGAGTCTTCAGAAGAAATTAAAAAGCGTGCAATTAACATAAAAGAAAAGGCTTCTAAAAGTTTAAATGAAAGTACTGTCATATATGATGAAAAGAGAAAAAATATTCTAAAGGCAATTGAAGATGGTAAAGTTGTTTCTGAAGTTAAAATTATGGCTGCATCTATTGCAAGTATAGCAGAGCAGACAAATCTTCTTGCACTCAATGCAGCTATTGAAGCAGCAAGAGCAGGAGAACAAGGTAGAGGTTTTGCTGTTGTAGCAGATGAAGTTAGAAAATTATCAGAAGAATCCTCAAAATCCGTTGAGAATATAAATAAAATGGTACTTGAGATAGAAAAAGCCTTTAACAATATATCTAAAAGTGGTAATGAAATACTTAATTACATAGCAACTGTAGTTACACCTGATTACCAGCTGCTTATAGATACAGGAATTCAATATGAAAAAGATGCTGAATTTGTAAATGATATGTCAAATGATATAAGTGACTCTTTAAAACAAATAAAAGAGATAATTTCACAAGTAAGTGCAGCAATTGACGATGCAGCTTCCACTGCAGAGCAATCAGCATCTGGTTCTGACGAGATACTTGGAAGTGTGAATGAAGTTACTAAAGCAATTGAAGATATAGCTCAATCCTCACAAAATCAGGCTGAACTTTCACAAAAAGTTGCAAATATTATAAATAAATTCGTTGTTTAGCAGCTCTAACATATGCAATAAATAAAAAGCGTGAAGTATATTCTTTCCCTTCACGCTTTTAACTTATATATAAACGATGCTTGTCTCAATTACTAATCGTAGTCAAAAGGTAGTTTTACTGTGAAAATTGCACCAGATGGTTTATTATTCTCCACTACCAATTGACCATTATGCTTATTTACTACAATGTCATAGGCAACACTTAACCCCAGCCCTGTACCTTCTCCAACATCTTTCGTAGTAAAAAATGGATTAAAAATTCTATTCATTATCTCAGGTCTTATACCAGGTCCATTATCGACAACGCGACATATAACATATTTATCATCATTAGAGGTTTCTATGGTTACTTTTCCACCTTTCTCTAAATAACTTATTTTAACAAATTGAAAAGCATTTGTCATTATATTTATTAAGACCTGTGAAATCATACCACGACTGCAGCTTACCATTGGGATATCCTTAAAATTTTTTTCTACAGTTATCTTGCCCTTATATTCACTACTTGTTATTAATAAAACTTCTTCAATAATACTATTTAGGTCATTAAGCTTTATATTGGGTTCAAATTCTATTTCGGCAAAATTTCTAAGAACTCTAACAATTTCCGCTGCTTTATCTACTCCATCTTTAGATTCGTCAATTAATCCATCCAAATCCTCTAGGACAAAATCAAGATGAACTGATTTCTCTTCATTTTTTATTTTATCAACAGCATTTTTAATATCTCCATTTTCTATACCTAAAGCATTCATTTGTGAAATTAAATCATGGTACATTGTAATAATATCCTTAACTTTTTCAATATCCTTTTTAAAAACCTCAAAATTGCTGGAAACATACCCCAGAGGCGTATTGAGTTCATGGGCTATACCAGCTGCAAGCTCTCCTACTGCAACTATTTTTTCCTTTTGAGTTATATAAAATTGAGTTTCCCTCAAAGTTTTATTTGCTTCTGATAATTTTTTATTTTTAGAGGAAACCATTTTGAAAGCACCTTCTAGGGACTCCTTATAAAATATTTCCCTAATAGAGGCTTTTATTCTAGCAATAAACTCAGTAGAATCAATAGGTTTATTTATAAAATCACTTGCTCCAAGCTCAAAACACTGCTTTAGAATACTCTTGTCCCTTAAAGAAGTTAGCATTATGACATTAGTGTTTTTATATTTATCACTGCTTTTTATTATCTTCAGTACTTCTACACCAGATAATCCTGGCATAACAATATCCAAAAGAACAATATCTATATGCATTTTATCTAAAATACTAATAGCTTCCTCACCAGAATTAGCTAGAACAATACTACACTGAATATGATTTTCAATAAGCATATCTTGAGCAATATTAAGGTTTAATTTACTATCATCCACAATTAGTATATCCAAACTTATCCTCTCCCTTATTAATTTTAAACACATTTAAAATTTAAGGAAATACATTCATTTTCTAAATCGATATTGCCATTAAAGAAGCTATTAATAACATTTAGTAAATGAACAATTAACCTCGTATTACTGTCACCTTGATTTATAAAGCTATTTTTTGATTTATCTATTTTTAGTATTAACCTATCTATATCTGATTTATAAATATCTACTAACAGCTTACTATCTTCACTGTCCTTGATTATTTGTGCACTTAACTCTGAAATTATTAATAATATTAATCTATAATTTCCCCTAAAGGTTGTATCTTTTTCTATATTTACAAATTCTATTCTTTTATTTAATTTAACACTACATTCATCTATTAGTTTAGTTAAAGTAAATTCTTCAATTTTTGTAGGTTGAGTATTTAAAAAGCCATGAAATATATTATCCGCTATTTCATTAAAGCCCTTTACTTTAGAAGTTATATCATTTCCGGTATTACTCTTAAGCAAGAGTGCCTTATTAAGATTTTGTATATTATCGTATAAAACGCTTACATTATTTATATCCTTTTGAATGTTATTTATTATGTCATTGTTAACCTTCAATATATTTTGATATGCATTGTTCCTACTCACTAAAGTCTTTTTTAGCTCTTCACCTTCTTTTTTGAAGTTATAATACTGTATGCCTTCTCTTATTGCTGGCAGGAACTCTTCATCTACTGACCAAGGTTTAATAATAAATTTTGTTACTCCTACCTGATTTATTGTAGAAAGAATCTGACTCACTTGATTATATCCTGATAAAACCATTCTAATGACATCGGGGTGTCTTTCTTTTATTTTCTTTAATAAAGTTAATCCATCCATTCCAGGCATCTTCATATCAGATACTACTACACAAAATTCATTCTGTTCCATTAACTCTAAAGCTTTTTCACCATTTGCTGCTATAAAAGTTTCAAAATCTTCTTCTAAAGTACTTCTTTTTATCGAATTTAATACCTGTATTTCATCATCTACAAATAAAACCTTGTTTTTCTTCATTTTATTCACCCTCCATCATTACCTCATCAGCAAACTTTTGGCAGGACTCTTCAGTAAATTCTAAGAAATTAAATACATTTCTATCTAGCCTAACATGATATTCTTCTCCCAATAACCTCCAGGCAAAGCAATCAGCAAGGTGCACCATGGCAACTAATTCTTTGTTGATGTCATTGCTTTTAAATGGTTCATCATGATATAAAGCCACTTCTACAATAGGTTGAGGAATTTCCCACCAATTTAGAAGATAAGCCCCTAATTCATTATGAGTAATACCAAAGATCTCTTTTTCTATCTCATAATCAGGAGTATCTTTTTTTAGTTTACTTAGTTTAATAAACTCTGCATACTTTTCAGGATAACTTTGAACTAATATAATCTTTCCTATGTCATGAAGCAAACCTGCTGAAGAATAGTTTTCTAGTATTTTCTCCTTTCGCAATCTTTTATACATCTTCACAAATAATTTATTACATAAACTTGAATGTCTCCAAAGCATCTCTCTATCACTTCCAATATGGCTGCAATTAGTAAAAATGTCTGAAATCAGTATCACATTTTTGACATTAGATAAGCCTATGTTCATTAAAGCAGTTTTTATGGATGCCGTTTTTATACCAAAGAAGGCTGAGTTTACTATATGCAATATTTCAGTTGATATAGCTTGATCATTCTCTATTATTTTTGTAATTTCATCTATATTAAGATTATTTTCTATTGCCCTATTTAATTTTATATAAGTATCTGGCAGTGTAGGTAAATTCTCAATAGTGTTTATAACAGTTAAGAGATTTTTACTGTTTAAAATTTCCTGTGTTTTGAAAATCTCTGCTATAGTTTCTTTAAGTTCATCTCCTTTCCAAGGCTTGAGCATATACATCTTTACAATATTGCTATGAATGGCTTTATATATAATATCTTCATCTGAATATCCACTTAGTATTACTCTTATTATAGATGGATAAAGATTTTTTACTCTCTTAAGCAGCTCATAGCCATCCATTTCAGGCATTTTCATATCACTAACAACTATATCCACTGAATTTTCAGATAAAGTTTTCAAGGCTTCTTTTCCACTTCCTGCAAAAAAAATCTTATAATCACTATCAATAAACATTCTATTAATTGATCTTAATATTTGTCTCTCATCATCAACAAATAAAATAGACTTTCCCATATTCCTATCCCCTTTGCTGTGTAATAGGCAATTTAATTTCTATAATGGTATACTGATTCTTTTTACTTTCTATTTTAATATCACCTTTATGCTTATTTTTGATAATATCATAGGATATGCTTAATCCTAGACCTGTACCAACTCCTAAAGGTTTTGTTGTAAAAAATGGATTAAATACATTTCCGATATTTTCTTCTGATATTCCTACGCCATTGTCTTCTATTAAACAGTAAACATATTCCTTGTCACAATAGGTCTTTATTTTTATTAGGCCCATTTTATCCATGCCCTTCTCCTTTATAGCATAAGAAGCATTAATTATTACATTTAAAAAAACTTGATTAATTTGTCCAGAATTAGCCTCTATTAAAGGAACTTCTCCAAGATCCTTTTCTATTTCTGAATTATATTTTACTTCATTTCTTGCTATTAAAAGAGCCGTTTCCATTCCAGCATTAATATCATATTCATCAAAAGTACCATCTTGATCCTGTCTAGCAAAGGACCTTAAAGCCATTACAATTTTCCTGACTCTCTCTAATCCATCTTCTGTATCATTAAACAACTCGTCTAAGTCTTCCATAATAAAATCTAAGCTTTTGTCATCCTCCAAATTTTTTATTAATTCATTTCTCTCTAAACACTCTTTAGCTTCTGAATTAAGTACACTGTTTTTAAAATCCCTATAAGATAAAAGAGCAACTCTAAACTTGTACATATATTTTTTTAAAGTTTCAAAATTACTTAATACAAAACCTAAAGGATTATTAATTTCATGAGCAATACCTGCAGATAATTGTCCAATACTTGCTAATTTATCTTCTTCTATAATCTTCTCTTTGATTGTTTCAAGATTTTTAATAGTCTCTTTTAATTTATCATTTTCTTCTAGTAACATATTTTCAAGGTTTACATTTTTTTCGAACAATTCATTACAATCATTAGCCATTAATATATAACCTCCTGTCTTCAAATTTCTGCTTACAGATTTATTTTCTTAAATTATTTAAATGATTAATTATAACATAATTCTATAATTTTTCCAATAAAATTACAAAATTATTAATTAAAAAGCGTGAATAAATCATAATTTATACTTCATGTTTTAATATAAATCAATTTCGAATTTTCACTTTACTCTATAAAGAAATGTAAAGGTGTCATCAATAATTACACTACCTTTTCAATAAATACCTTTACAAGTTCAGGATCAAATTGAATACCTGCATTTTTAATAATTTCTTCTACAGCAACCTCTTTAGGTAAAGCACTTCTATAAGCTCTCTCACTGATCATAGCATCAAAAGCATCAGCTATTGCAATTATTCTTGATTTTAGTGGAATTTCTTCTCCTTTAAGCCCCTTTGGATAACCCGTTCCATCCCATCTTTCATGATGTGCCAAAACATATTCTGCCAGTTCTGCCATATCATTAACAGAACTTAAAATTCTGTATCCTATTTCTGGATGACGCTTGATTGCCTCCCACTCTTCATCAGTAAGCTTGCCTGGTTTATTTAAAATATTCTCCTCTATAGCTATTTTACCTATATCATGTAATAACCCTACAGTTCTCAATTCCTGTATTTCACCATCTGGCAGATTCATAGCCTTTCCTAAGCAATCACAGTATTCAGACACCCTATGAGAGTGCTGTTCCTCTCTTTTATTTTTTTCATGCAGTGTATTTACAATAGCACCAATTGTTTTTCCTCTCATACTTGGACCTTCAAAAAGCTTTTTTTTATACATGGAATCCTCTGCTTTTTTTAATACTTCAAATATATTCTCATCGTCATAACACTTTGTATCAAATCCAAAAGAAATTGAAAGACTTATTGATGCTACCTGCTCTTTTGAAGATAATGCTGAAATATACTTAAGGAGTTCATCTGCTTCAAAGATATTGGTTTTTGGTAGTAATATTACAAACTCATCTCCTCCTATTCGTGATACTACTCCTTTATTGCCACAACCATTTAACATTACCGCCGCAACCTTTTTCAACAATTCATCTCCAACAGCATGTCCAAAAGAGTCATTTATTAGCTTTAGTCCGTTAACATCAGCCATAACTATAGTAAATGGAAGATTCTCCTTGTTATCTAGTCTTTTAAGTTCTTCTTCAAAAAATCTTCTATTATATAAACCTGTAAGTTGATCATTATAGCTTAGAAACTCAATTTTTTTTTGATTTTTTCTTTCAACTGTAACATCCCTAAGCACTAAAACCGTACCTTTAATATACCCAAAATTATCTTTTATAAGAGAAACATTATAGGAAATCATTTTTTCCTTACAGTCCTTTGTAATTAATATTTTATATTCAGTTGCTTCCTGTGATGTCATACTTTTCAATGCCTTTTTAACAGGATTGTCGCACTTTTCCTTAGTTACTTCATCTACAATATTGAATGCATCTTCAAATTTCATTAATTTTGTTTCTTGCTCTTTAAGGCCTATTAGTGTTTCTGCGGCTTTGTTTAAAATTATAACATCGCCATATATATCGGTAACTATAACTCCATCTCCAACAGATAATAAAGTCGTCTTTAGCAATTCTTTCTCTTCTTCCAGCTCTTTTTCTGCAATGTGTCTTAAAGTTATATCCCTGCTTATTGCAATAGTCTCTTTTTCCCTACATTTAACTACTCTAAGTTCATAATATTTTATGCCTGCTGGCGTATCAATCTCATATTGAAAGCTTTCCAAAGAATCATTTTCAAGAGCAGACTTAATTTTCTCAAAACCAATTTCAGCTATTTCATGAGGAAGCACATCCCAAAGAGTTTTCCCTATAAACTCACTTTTAGGCACTATTAGCACAGAATTATCTTTTGTTTGACAATCTTTGAAAACTGCATTTTCATCTATAACAAAGATTATATCTGGAATGGCCATTACTATCGCTCTGTTTCGTTCTTCACTTTTCTTTAAATTTTCTTCACTTTCAATTAGCATTTCATATTGACTTCTAAGCTCTTCTTCTATTGCAACTAATTCATTATAGGAAGCCTCTATTTCTTCATTTGATGCTAATAATTCCTCTTTGCTTTTATTCAAAGCCTCATTTGCTTCTGATAGTTCCCTAGTACGTACAACAACCCTTCTTTTAAGAGTTGTATTCCATAGTAATAATAAAATTATACTTAATGCTGCTGCTGCTATTAACCAAGCATGCTCTATTAATTGCTGATAGAAGGTTTTTTCTTCATAAATCCCTAACCACTTATTATATATCTCATCATATTTTCCTGTAGCCTTAAGGATTTGTAAACCACCATTAAGAGTAAATAATAAATCATCATTTCCCTTTTTTACAGCAAAACAGTAATCATCTGAATTAATAGCTAATCCATTCCCCTTCAGATTTGAAAACTTATCTTTTTTTATATAATAATTACCTAATAAAGTAGAAACTACTGCATAGTCATATTTTTTAGCTGCTACAAGTTTAAGAGCTTCTTCAGATGAATCAACTTCAATAAACTTAATATCAAGATTCTCATTTTTAAGATATTCTCCAGATATCTCATCCGTTTCAACTACTACTGTTCTTCCTTTTAATTCACTTATGTCCTTTACACTTTTATCTTTTCTTGTAAATACATCAGCATTAGTTTTTGTATACTTTGCTGTAAAGGAATAATTCTTTTCTCTCTCCTTAGAATAGAACATACCCGATATGGCATCTATTTGTCCATTTTCAAGCTCATTTCTAACGTCACTCCAAACACCTAGTTTAAACTTAACCTTAAATCCCATAGCCTCTGCTGCGGCCTTAGCAAGTTCTATATCAAAGCCACTTGGATTACCATTTTCATCTATAAAGCTATAGGGTGGATAATTTTTATCATCACCTATTATTATTGTTCTATCTTCTTTTTTTTCATAATTACTTGCCGCATTGTAAATAGTTTCCTTATTATAATTTACACTTTCTTTATTATCAGCAGATACTGTCTTTGAAGAATTATTTCCTAATAAAAAAGTTAGTATTACAACAAACGCTATAAAAAAGCCCTTATATATTTTTCTAATCGTACTCCCTCCTTATTATAGATGCTTACAATTATTTTCTATTTTGCTGTTAAATTAAAAAGGGGTTATGTTTTTACTCTATTCTACAAAAAATATAAATTTCCTTTATATAATTCCTATTTTATTCTTTTTCATGAATAAATTGAAAAAAAGCCCATGGTAATCTCTCCAGGACTTCTTACAATTGCATAATATATGTCATCAATTTTAAGTTCATCATGATTTATAATAAAAATTAAGTTTCAAATATTTTAAGTTCAATTTTATGTAATTTACTTTCTTAAACTTATTATAAATGATACACCATTCTCTTCATTCTCAGCTTTTATATTACCTTTATACATTGTTACTATCCTTTTTACAATATCCAAACCAAGCCCAAAGTTTCCTCCTTTATCTTTACTAAAAGCTTCAAATATGTCTTCAATTTTATCCTCAGGAATCTTTTCACCATCATTGTATATAACTATATATTGCTGCTTGTCATCTTCATATGTATTTATCCTTATAACACTTTTTGCATATCTCATTTCATTATCAATTATATTTTCCAGTACTACAATCCATTGATCTTCATTACCTATTACCTCTATATCATTAATATCCAATTCAAACTTAATATTTCTTTCGTTATATATAAAGCTATTGATTACTTTCTCCAATGTATCCTTTATATATACTTTTTCAAATTCATTTTTATGCTTAGCCATGTACTTAATTTTTGTTAAGTACAGCAAATTTTTAATTCTCTTTTGCATTCTTTCAGCTTCAAAATCAATAACTTTCATAGTACTTTCTAAATCTCCTTTCGGGTAGATACCATCTTCTACAGCCTTCACATAGCTCCTAATTACCATCAGTGGTGTTTTTAGATCATGAGAGGATTGCTGCAGCATTGTTTGTTCATATTCATCTTGCCTAACCAGTTCTTTTCTCATTTCTTCAATAGATCTAGAGAGTTCTCCTATTTCGTCTTTCCTATCTATATTTATGTTCTCATGCCACTGTCTTTTCCCTATCTTTCTTACTCTATTTTCTAGTTCTTTCAGAGGAATTACAAGTCTTTGAGCTAAATATTTTGCTGCTATGAGACTTATAATAAGTGCAATAACCATTACAGAAAATACCCTTTTGAGCAAATTAGCGGCTAATGAATTCCTATAGGAATCCCACATATAAGATACAATAAAATTCCCCTTTTTATTTTTACCACTTACCTTTACTAAATATAGTATTCTACTAGAGCCTACCTTTTCCGCATACTTTTTAGTACCACTTGACTGCTTTTCAGCCTGGTTCTTTAGCTTTTCTAAAAACCCTTTTGCAGCTTCCTCATCAGGTATAAGTTTTTCAATTTTCGTCAAATTTTCTGTGTCATTGGAATAACTCAATCTTACATGTTTAACTTCCCGAATATCATTGCTTGATGCCTCTAGACCAGCTTCTTCCTTTGGATTAGCTTTACTTAAAGATCTTTGAATTAAACCTTCCTGAGCTGTTTCAATAGTTTTATAGGTCTCATTAGTAAAAAAGCTTTTTATTGTTATAGAAAAGTATAAAGCCAACAAAATAAATACAATTAAGATTACTGAGGTAAATACCATCCATATCTGAAAAGCCAGCGGCCAATCTTTTAGTCTTCTCATAAATATACCCTTTCTATCAGGATAGTCTGTATCCATGACCATATATAGTTTCTATCTTTAATTCTGGTAATTTCTTTCTTAGTCTTCTAACTAAATCGTCAACAACTCTATCACTTCCAAAATAGTCATCTCCCCATAGCTCATTTAATATATGTTCTCTTGTAATAGCACCGCCTTTTTTATTTATAAGTAGTACCAGCAAGTCAAACTCTCTTGAAGTCATGGCTATTTCATCATCCTTAAGCCTTACGATTCTTTTTTCTATATCAATAGTATAATCCTCTAGTTCAATGATATTCTCACCTTTAGAGTTATTATAAACTCTCCTCAATAATTTTTGTACTCTTATAACCAATTCTCTTGGCATAAATGGTTTTGAAATATAGTCATCACTGCCCATTTCAAGACCAATAATTCTGTCAATATCTTTATCTCTAGCAGATATAAAAATGATAGGAACATTCTTATCTTTTTCTTTTATTTCTTTTAATAGCTGAAACCCATCTATGTCAGGCAGCATAATATCTAATACCCATAAGTCAGGTTCATTATCTATACTCCCTCTGGCAGATTCACCATTTAAAAAGGCAGTGACCTGAAATTCTTCCTTTTCGAGATAAGATTTAAGTATATGGTTTAAGTTTTCCTCATCCTCAACTAAATATATTTGGTAGCTCATTTTTTAAATCTCCTCCATCTGAGTTCTTTTATTCTAAAACACAAAATAAACAACAGTATACACCCTGCTATCTATAGGATATCAATGGTGTATACTGAAGTAAAGGTATATTATATTATTTTAATTTAAGGAATCGAGTATTTGTGTTAGTATTGTACCTCTTTGCTTTATATTTTCTAAAATAGCTGACTTTTTATCAAGTATAGCTTTAAAAGTGGTCTCAGCTGCTGCATAATCCTTATTTTTGATGTTTTCTTTGTAAGTATTCCATAACTGTGCTTTTTCAGTTTCCTGAGTTTTTATAGTTTGATGTATTGTCTCAGCCTGCTGAAGTTGACTTTTTACGTTATTTGTCAATTGTTTATTAGCATCCCTCGATGCCTTGATCTGATCCTTTAAAGGTGAAATCTGTGTCTTAATTGCATCATCTTTAACTTTTATGTCTTTTAATTGACTGTTTAAATCCTGTATTTGTTGTTTAATATTGCTCATTTTATCTGTATCTTTGGCAGTCTTAGCATCTTTGTATTGGCTTTTTAAAGTAGTCATCTGCTGATGTAATTGTTTTGCTTGATCTACTAAGGCTTTTCTTTGACTAGCCAAATCTTTTAATTTAGCCACATCATCTGAATTTAACGTTGTTTTTGATTTAAGCTTATCCCTTATTTGTTTAGCCACTGTATTATTGGCATTTTCAGCATCTTTTGTTTGCTGCCTTAATGTTGTAAGTTGATTCATATAATCAGAATGTACATTTAAAAATGCATCTCTAGCTTGCTTTTGCTCTGGTGTAAGACTTGAGCTTTGAGTAGTTGTTGTAGTTTGACCAGTAGTACTTGTATCAGTTCCTGCTGCAAATGCTAATGTAGTTGATCCTCCAATTAAAGAAAGTGTGATTAAAATTGACATAAATTTTTTCATTTCTTTATCCTCCTTAAAATTAATTACTTTATATCATCATTTAATAATAAATTAGTTTCACTTGGAGTAAGCTGCTTTGTTTGATCCTCTACTGAATCTAGTTGAGTAGGAGTATCCTCTGCTGAAGAATTTATTAAATCGTTATCTGTAATACTTTTTACATCTTTAGTTGTAATAGTGTTAACAGACGTTACATTACTGAATTTTTGTTTTGTGATTTTTCCGCTAACTGACAAACCAGCAAATATCAATACTGATATAATCATCACGCCTACTAATTTCAAAGCAAATCTTTTTTTCAATATCATCACCTCGGTTTAAATTATATTTTAATTATATATAAACTTTATGGTGGAAATACTAAATAATTATGTGAAATTGTGTGAATATGAAGATTTGTGATGAGCTCACAAATGTATCAGATAAAATTATTCACGTATAAATTCCTTTAAAGGTCTAAAAGTCAAGGAAAATATAGATTTATAAATAAGATAGGCTGAAAAAATAATTGCTTATATTTTCATGTAAAAAAGGTAATACTAGAATTGACAAATTTAGATTATACGAGGTATTTAAGTATGCTATCAGAACTTCTAATTAGTAGATTTATAAAAGATTATAAAAATGTAGAGAATCCTAAAGTTAGAGATAAATATGGGTACTTAGGTGGCACCATGGGAATTTTAATCAATATAATATTAGCTGGATCAAAGCTTGTAATTGGAAGAGTATCTAATAGTATCTCCCTTATTGCAGATGCTATGAATAACTTATCGGATGCAACTTCTTCTGTTATTACCATTGTCGGATTTAAGCTTGCATCAAAACCTGCAGATAAGGAACATCCTTTTGGTCATGGACGAGTCGAATATATATCTGGACTATTAATTTCATTTATTGTTTTATTCATAGGCATTGAATTTGTTAAATCATCCTATAAGAGAATAATAAATCCTGTTAAAACTGAATTTCAATGGGTTTATCTAGCTGTTTTGTTATTTTCCATAGTGATAAAAATATGGATAAGTAAATTTAATAAAACTATAGCAAAATCAATTAATTCCTCTGCACTTCAGGCATCTTCAATTGAGGCCTTTGTAGATGTAATTATATGTGCCTGCATAATCTTTTCATTAATTTTATCAAGATACACTAACTTGGTCGTAGATGGGTATATAGGTTTATTAGTTTCAATGTTTATCTTATATTCAGGCTACATATTAATAAAAGACACTCTCAATCCCCTACTTGGAGAAGCTCCAGATCCTCAATTGGTAGAAAACATAGCTCTTAAAGTTAAAGAGTATGACTTCATTGAAGGCGTACATGATTTAGTAATTCATAACTACGGTCCACGAAAAATTTTAGCTTCTATTCATGCGGAAGTACCTAGAGATGTTTCATTGGAAGAAATCCACAGAATTATAGATAAAGCAGAAAAAGAAATTTCCGAAGATTTAAATATTCATTTAATAATACATATAGAACCAGTATAATAATTTATGATTAATTAAACTAACCTATTATTTATATATAGATACCCATACCAGACAATAGACTTATACTTAGAGAGGTGTTTCCAAAGCTGAAAGCCACATATAAAACTTTTTGTCATACTGAAGCTTGGAAACATCTCCCGGAGCATAAGTCTACTTTCGTCCGTGTTTGTTTTCTATATTAAGCCTTTCCTCTAAACTCATTTCCACATTTCTTACAGGTAATAACTACCTTTCCTTTCTTTCTAGGAACCCTCAGTTTCTGAGAACACTTTGGGCATTTAAATATTTTATATTGACGAAATCCTATAATAGATGATTTACATCTATAGAAACTGCGTTTTATAGTGAAAAAACAATTTTCAAATGCTAATAATTCTCTCTGTCTTTTATATTTGTTCTTTGACAGTATTCTCCAAGTTCCATAAATAAGTATAGCGTATCCAGCTATGATAGTATATTTGCTGATAGAAAGTATAAATCCTAAAATGAACAAACACTTAGAAAAATTATCAAAGCCATAAGAATCTCTTAAATAGTATGAAATTTTATATAAGTAATTTCTAAAATTCAATAAAATCCTCCTCCATCATCATTGCTAAAAATTGTTATATAGAACTGCACGACTTATAGGTATATTCTTTATGTAGATATAGATTATCATATATAGTATATGTTTTCAATAAACATTATATTAATTTTAAGTAAACTTATTATACGTTACTTAGTACTCTTTATCAGAATGCAATTTGAGCACCATAGAGAATTAATCCAAAAATTAATGTTAAAATTAGAGCAATAGGCAGTATTTTTCTTAATACAGTTCCCTCCTTTCCAAGAACTCCTGCAGTAGTCGTTCCTAGAACAATGTTTCCGGGAGATATCGCAGTTCCAATAGCACCTCCAGCAGTATGAGCACCTAAGATTGCTGAAGCTTTTAAATTAAGAATTTTTGAGGTTGTTAATTGAAAGTCTCCAAAAATTATATTAGATGACATATTACTGCCTGTCATAAAAGAACCCAAAAGTCCTATGAAAGGATCTATTATAGAATAATAGGAACCAAGAACTTTAGCAATACCTAATGAAAGCACTGTGGTCTGACCTGTTCCTCCCATAACTTTAGACATCATTATTAGTGACATTACTGCCATACTTGAAGGTATTGTCTTTTTTACAGCTCTTTTCAAAATAGATTTACCAGATTCTCCTGTAAGATACCCCTTGCTTAAATAATATACAAATCCACATACAGCTGAAATAAATAGAAATGTTCCTGCATTCGTTAAAGGCTTTATAGGTAAGTACGACTCCACTCCTAGATTTACAACACCATAACCAGTTCTAGTTTCATTAAAGTTTAACGCTATGCTCCAATGTCCTAAAAAACTATTTATTTTAGGAATTAGAAGCACTACTAAGGTTATTACTGTCATAACATAATATGGTATAAATGCTTGATGAATATTCATATTTTCCTTAACACTAAAGACCATTTCTTTTCTACTTAAATTCCTGCTCATTATTTTACTATTTTCTATCTCCCAATGTTTTTTGTAATATCTACTTCTACTTAAGAGTAAGAAAGCAGCAAGTGCAATACAACTAGGAATAAAGCAGGCTAGTACTTGATTTATCTGACAAAATAAAAGTTGTCCACCACCTTGAACTGTTGAAATAATCAATATTGCTAAAAAGCCTTTTCTGACAGCTTTTTTTCCACCATAAAACCAACATATTACTGTAATTGCAGTAATATTTAAAATCCATATAAAACTACAAGCAAAAAAAGCAGTTTGCTTTATTAACAGTATATCTTTTATTCCTGTTTGCATAATAAGAGATAACCAAGCAATTGCAAGAGTACCAAAAGTACCAGCCCAGCTGTGTCCTAATAAGGGGATTATAACTGCCCACATAGGCTTAACACCTATACCAACTAATAGAGGAGCTGTAACAGCAACTGGCACTCCGAAACCTGTTACTCCTTGAAGAAAGCTTGCAAAAACAACTCCAATTCCTATAATTCTAAGAAGTTCATTTGGTGCAATCTTCTCCATGCTATTTTTTAGAACTTTAAAGGCCTTCGCTTCATTAGTGACTTCATACATCAAAATAGCCGTAAATATAATAATTATAATTGTAAATGCATTCCACATAGCTTTTAATAATTCTGTGCTTATAACAACCATTCCTGCTTTAAAAAATATAATACTATTTATTATAGTAATAATGAGTCCAATTGGAGCCGCCTTAGGTGCGCCCCATTGAAACTTAATCATCAAAATAAGAAGAATCAGTATGGGGAACAGCGCTAATATCCACATCGTTATACTTATTGGTAAATTCATATAAACACCACCTTATAGACTTACATATATCTATGTAATACCATAGTTATCCTAATATGTAAATGTCAAAGTTCTGACTTATAAAATCAAGAAATAGCAACTAACATAATAAACCCAGTAGAAAGCAAATAATTTCTACTGGGTTTTGTAACTTTTTATTTCAAATATATATAGTTATTATGTCTAAATTATCTAGGTATGGAGTTTAATATTTCCATAAATTCATCACCCATTATAGTCTCTTTATGAAGAAGATGTGATGAAATCTTGCAAAGTGCTTCCATATTATCCTTTAAAATACTTAATGATTTTTCATAGCAGCTATTTATAATTTGAAGAACTTCTTTATCAATTTCTGCTGAAGTTTCAGTAGAGCAAGTCTGGACTGGTCTTCCGTCTAGATATCTATTTTGTATGGATTCCAAACCCATCATGCCAAATTTATCTGACATACCATATATAGTTACCATCTGTCTTGCAATTCCAGTAGCTCTTTCAATGTCATTTGAAGCTCCTGTAGTTACTTTTTTAAAGACAATCTCTTCAGCTGCTCTACCAGCTAAAAGAACTACTATTTGCTCTACTAATTCATCCTTAGAAATAAGAAATTTTTCTTTCTCTGGCATTTGCATTGTATAGCCTAGTGCTCCCATTGTTCTTGGAATAATCGTAATTTTATGCACTGGCTGTGTTTGCTTTTGCAAGGCAGCTGCGAGAGCATGACCTACCTCGTGAAAGGCGACTAAGCTCTTTTCCTCTTCTGTCATAATTCTGTCTTTCTTCTCCTTACCTGCTATAACAGTCTCCACAGCTTCAAATAAATCCTCCTGTCTAACTATGTCTCTGCCCATTCTTACAGCTCTTAAAGCTGCTTCATTTACCATATTAGCAAGGTCCGCTCCAACAGCACCTGCAGTAGCTAATGCTATTTCTCCAAAATTCACTCTGCTGTCAAGCTTAACATTTTTTCCATGAACTTTAAGTATCTCTTCCCTACCTTTAAGATCGGGTTTATCCACAATAACTCTTCGGTCAAATCTTCCAGGTCGTAAAAGAGCTTTATCTAGTATCTCTGGTCTATTAGTTGCCGCAAGTATAACAACACCTTTTGATGAATCAAATCCATCCATTTCCGCAAGTAGTTGGTTTAAGGTTTGTTCACGCTCATCATTTCCACCAAGCTTGCTATCACGACTTTTTCCTATTGCATCTATTTCATCAATGAACACAATACAAGGAGCATTTTTCTCCGCTTGTTGAAACAAATCCCTAACTCTTGAAGCACCAACCCCCACAAACATCTCAACAAAATCTGAACCGGATAAAGAAAAGAATGGTACATTTGCTTCTCCTGCTACTGCTTTAGCAAGCAAGGTCTTTCCAGTTCCAGGAGGCCCAACTAATAATGCTCCCTTAGGTAGCTTTGCTCCAATCTCAGTATATTTTGATGGCTTATGGAGAAAGTCTACAATTTCATTAAGTGACTCCTTTGCCTCTTCTTGGCCGGCTACATCATTGAAAGTAATTCCAGTCTTTTTCTCAATATATACCTTTGCGTTACTCTTCCCAAAGGACATAGCGCCGCCTCCCATTTTCTTGCCTAAAGATTTCATTAAGAATCCACCTAGAAAATAGAACATAGCAAAAGGTAATATCCATGAGAGTATAAAGGTTAAAATAGGAGATTGCATATTTTTAACCGGTGTTGAAAATTTTACTCCAGCTGAATGAAGTTTTTCAACTAGTTGTGGATCATTTAAAGTACCAGTATAGTAAATTTTCTTATCACTAGATGAAGAATTCTGAGTGTCTTTTGGAGTTATTAAAATTCTATCATCTTCAATCTCTACTGATTCTATCTGTTTGTTTTGAACCATCGTAAGAAACGTACCATAGTCTATTTCTTGAGAAGCAGACTTAAAAATCCAGGTTACAGCCACATTTATTAGCAGTGTAACAATTAAAGTGGCCACAATATAACTTGCTAAACGCTTTTTCTTTTGCAACATAATCTTCCTCCTTAAAACTTAATTATTACTTCTATCCTATTCATACTTATTACCCCAATCGTTTCCTTGACAAGCATTTTTTACTTTGATAAGATTAACTTACCGTCTGGTCGGTATCTATTGTTATTATACTATAACATAATTTATACTCTTATTAAAGAGTGAAAATTGTTAATTTTTTTGAAAGGAGAAGTTAATATTATGAATAGTTCAAGTAAGGAAAGAATCCTAAATGTAGCAAATAAAGTTATTGCAGAAAAAGGCCTGAATTGCTTCACCTTAGATGAAGTTGCAAAAGCAGCTGGCATAAGCAAAGGTGGACTGCTGCATCACTATCCAAGCAAGGACAAATTAATCAAAGCACTTATAGAAAATTACATTACTTTATTCCAGTCTAGAGTTTCTGAAAGAGAGAAAACTCTATCCGAAGCTTCTCCTTGTAACTGGCTGGTATCTTTTATTTATGAGCAATTCAATCAATGTAAACTTGATACAAACACTATGTACTGTCTTCTTGCTGCAGTTGCCTCAAAGCAAGACCTTCTTCATCCTGTCCTAGAAAAACGTAAAGAATGGATTGAGAAAATCAATGACTGTAAAGATCCAATTATGGCACTGATAATAAGTTTTGCATGTGATGGTATAGCATTTTCTAACCTTTTAGGACTGGAAGTGTTTCCAGAGAATACAAAAGCTGAGCTTATGGAAAGACTCGTCAACTTATCAAAGGAATGCTATTGATTTCTATTTTTCGATAATTTATTGAGGCAGATATAATAATAAAATTACTCTTATATCTGCCTCTTAATTTTAATTTATTAAATCTAATATGAATAGAATTAAACAATATTTTTGCTTTTGATCAAAGCAACGTTGATTTACAGTAAACTTTACTATCTTTGCTACATATTTTATTGCATTTAAGTCATTAAGCGCTTCTCCATATGTTTCATACCTCTCTTTTTCCCAGGAAATATTTGTATTTAAGTCTGTTCTATTTAATGCATCACCATCTAATATTAATACCTTTAACATTTTACCTATCTTCCTGATCTTTTTTGATAATTTTTAAGGTCATCCTATAGTAAAGTTGAGTATACTTAATCCCTGTTCTACTTTATCTGAAAACTGTATTTCAATACTATCATATTGAATCCTGTCCACTTCACATTAAATATTTTAACTTATAAATACAAAAAATCGCTAAGCAATTTATCTGATTAGCGATTTTCTACTTATAAATTTTGTTGATATTTTTTGTAACAATCTATTTTCTGAAAAACTTATTCTCTGTTTATTAAAAGTATATACTATAGTACCAAACCTATGAACAAATATTGTTATTAAATATTCTCTACAAACTGAATTTTTAATCCATTTGGATCTAATACATAGAAGAACTTAACATGTGGGTTTGGCTGAAATGGTCCACTATGTATATCAACTCCTTTTTCTTTAACAAAATTCATCATTTCATCCACTGACTCCACTTCAAAACCAAGGGAAATGTCTTTTCCAAAGCTTGCTTCCTTTGAAGCCTCATTACATATAAGCTCAACCTTTGTTTCCCCATCTCCTAAAAATGCTATTTCTCCTCCTGGTCCTGCATTAAATGTTCTTTCTACCTCAAGACCGACTATTTCTTTATAAAACTTTAAAGATTCCTCCATGCTTTTAACCATTAATGTACACCAGCAAAATTTCATAATTTAAATCCTCCCTAAATTAATTTTATTAATTAAGTTCCACTCCACAAATGTTTTCTCAGGTCTACACATCCATTTTCCTTGAAAGTAACTCCTTCTGAAGCTAATATAGTCCTTTGAAGTTCCGATGAACCAAAAACATATTCTGGCGACATCTCTCCCAGCCTGTTAACAACTCTATGGCAGGGTAAGTTAAGATCTCCTGGTGCTGATCTCATAGCCCAACCTACAATTCTCGCACTTCTCGGTTCACCTAATAGCAAAGCTATCTGTCCATAGGTAGCTACCTTGCCCTCTGGTATCTGTGACACCATTTCATAGACCTCTAAAAAAAAACCTTCAATATCATTTTCCTCCTTCCTTAAATTAGTTTAATCTTTAATCTTCAATATTATTAAGTAAATTAAATTTGCTTTTAACCATTCTTTTTGTGAACTAGCTTTATCTACATAATTACCATATTCAAAATTTGAATTTACATTTATTAATATCCATTTTATAATAAGTAATATACCAATTCAACCTGATAAGTGGAAATAATCCTAAGATTATCTAATACTTACACTAGTTAATATGTTTAATACAAACTTATCTCTTTTAGTTCCATCTATGACACTGTTTTTTAATTAAAAAGAAGAACTCTGACTCATGTATATTTAATAAATTCGAGAAGATTTGCGTCTACGCAGCAGTTACTACTCCTACTTACCAATTTCACAAATTATCCATTTGGGAAATTGTACTGTAAATATGCTCCCCTCTTCTTCTTTGCTTTCCACACTTATTTTTCCACCATGGGACTCTACTAAACTTTTAGTAATAGTCAGCCCTATTCCTGAGCCACCTGTATTTTTATTTCGGGATAAATCAGTTCTATAAAACCTCTCAAAAATATAAGGTATATCTTTTTCTGGAATACCTATTCCATTATCTTGAACTTTAATACAAATGCCCTCCTTTTCTTTCTTAAGCTCTACTACTACTTTCCCCTGAGGTTTTAAATATTTGTAACCATTTGATAATAAGTTATGCATTATCTGCTTCAACTTATCTTTATCCATATACACCCATACATTTTTATCAATATTAGACATAATAGTATGACTATTTTTTGAATATAAAGGTTCAAAGCTTGATATGGTTTTTTCTAATTCACTTGATAAGTTAAATTTTGTCTTATTCAGTTTTGAATCTGCTTGCTCTAATTTTGCTAAATTACGTAGATTATCTACTAAGCTTGTTAATCTTTCTATTTCATCATAAAAACCCTGAAGCCTTTCTTCTGTTGGTTCCCATATTCCATCTAATAATGCTTCTATATGAGTTTTAAGCGTAGTAAGGGGAGTTCTAATTTCATGTGCCATATCAGAAGTCATTCTTTTTCTAAGCATTTCCTGATTTTGCAAAGTTTCTGCTAAATAATTTATTGAAGCAGATAATTCTTCTATTTCCTTAGTTTTACTTTTAATATCCGAGCGAACAGCTAAATTCCCTTTTCTCATTTCATTAGCAGTTTTAGTTATTTTAACTAATGGTTTCGTAATCTGTTTAGCTAAAATAAAGCTTATTCCTAATCCAAACATTAATGCAATGAAACCTGAAAGTATAAAAGAATGATTCAATGTCATTTTAAAAGTCAGTGCTCCTTGACTTAGATATGAGGTTCCAAAATATCCAACAACTATTGTACCAATATTTTTTTTATCTTTTACTAAAGGATGTGTCTCTTCTTTGTATTCTCCTACACTCATATTAGAATACTTACCCATTCCATTTTGCATCATGTTTCCCATCATTGATTCCATCATGTTTTTATGCTGAAGATGAGAATTACCTGAATCAAATATTATATTCCCATTTATATCTTTAACTTGTATATAAAGTTCTTCTAATACTGCATATCGTAGTAATTCGTCTTTATTGGAATTCGTAAATCCAGTTTTATCATTATATAAATCCTGAGCAGTAACTACGATTTTATTCACTTTATCTTTGTGCTCATCTACTAAATAATTATTGAACTTTTTTCCCACCATATAATTTGAAATAAAGCCTGCTATTAATATGGCACCTACTACAGTGAGAAGAAAACCTACAGATAACTTTTTCATCAAGGACATTTTCACTTTAGTCCACCCCACTTATTATAAACCTAGAATATTTTAAATTATTATGACTCTTGTTAATTTACAAATTTATACCCCATACCGTATACAGTAATAATATATTTAGGGTCTTTATGGTTATCCTCTATTTTTTGTCTTATATTTTTTATATGACTATCAATTGTCCTGTCAAAACCTTCATATTCTACTCCAAAAGCTTTTTGCACTAAGTGTTCCCTTGAAAACACTTGACCTGGATTCGTTAATAATGCTAACAGTATTTTAAATTCATTAGTAGTTAAGTTTATGTTCACACCAGCTTTTTTTACTTTCATTTTATTTACATCTACCTCTAAATCACCATTATTAAAAATCAAATAATCAGCAAGAGGACTGGACTCTCTGTACGACCTTCTAATTAAGGCCTTTACTCTTCCAACTAACTCACGAACACTAAAAGGCTTAGTCAAATAATCATCTGCTCCAATAGCCAAACCTTCAATTTTATCGTCTTCTTCTGATTTTGCTGTTAACATAATTATAGGTATATCTGATGCTGCTCTTATTTTATTACAAATCTCTTCTCCTGATATCTTAGGCAGCATTAAATCTAGAACCACTAAATGTATTACTTCACTCTTAAATAATTTTAATGCTTTCTCACCATCTTCAGCAGTTAGCACCTCAAAGCCTTCTTTTTTTAAATAAGCTTCTACTACTTCAACAATCTTAGGTTCATCATCCACTACTAATATTGTCTTTTTATCACTCATCGTTAACACCTCTTTATCATAGAATCTTTTTTTAATTTTATCATATGTTATATATTTATTATCAATAAATATAAATGCACCCTCTAGTTTTAAAAACTAAAGGGTGGCTCAGTTAGCTCTTTTTGAATTAAGTTATCTATCTTTTCTGTGTTATAATAGTTCTTCTCTTAGTATATTCTTCTTCGCTAATTTCTCCACTAGCAAACTTTTCATCAAGTATTTTTAAAGACCCACTAGAGTTTGTTGTATAACTTTTTATAAGTTTAAATCCAAGTACTATTAAAACTATGAATACTAATATTCTAAAACCCATCATCATAGGCATCCATGAGTTAAATCCAAAACCTGAACTTCCAAATCTACAAAACATAATAATTCCTCCTCCTATAAACATTAATTTTTTAATCTTTTATTTGAGTTAATTATAAATTGTAACTGTGGAGAAATTATGGAGAAATTCATTTTCTAAAATATTTTACTGATTATTTAACTCTACGAGCTGTTATATAATCTCTTCTATCAATTGGTGAAATCTTAACTACATCTCCAGTATGAGGAGCATGTATCATCGCACCGTTACCTACGTATATTCCCATATGTGTAGGGTTACCACCTTTGCCAAAGAAAACCAAGTCTCCTAGCTGTAATTGATCTCTTGATACACCTACTCCATCTTTTATCTGATCATATGTAGTTCTCCCTACAGAAATTCCAAAGTGGCTATATACATATTGAGTAAAACCGGAACAATCAAACCCACTTGGTGTAGTTCCTCCCCATAAATATGGTGTTCCTAGAAAATTTGAAGCGTATGCTACAACATTATCATTACTTATAGGTGAGCCTCCCCTTGATAGAGTTATCTTAGGTGCTGCATACCTTATGTTAGTAACTTGCTTCACAGCTACACTTACTGAAGCTTGTTCAACTGCTGCATATTGTCTTTGTTGTTCTTTAGCCTGTACAATTAACTTTTTCTGATCGTCTTTATTTTTATTAAGTTCATTTAATTTTCTTTCATTTTCTGATTTCAAGGCTAATAATTTTTGATTTTCTGCTTTTAATTTATTCGTTTTATCAGCAATATTCTTTTGCTTTATCTCATAATTTGAAATGATTTTGTTATCAAAACTTATAATTCTGCTAACCATATCGACTTTCGAAATAAAGTCTTCAATTCCATTAGAATCTAGAAGCATACCTAAGTATCCAGTAGATCCATTTATGTAAAGTACTCTCATTCTCTTACTAAATAGTTCTTGTTCCTTTTTTATGTCATTTTCAGCTGTCTTTAATTCATTTTCTGAATTCTTAATATCCTTTTCTTTTATTTGAATTTGTTTTTTATTATCATTGATTTTGTCCATTACATCTTCTATTTGGTTGTCCAAATTTTCTATGTTTCTTTCAAGCTCTTGAACCTTTGAATATGAAATGTTGTTATTTGATGTCGGTTGTGCAAAAACCACACCATTCATTGTTACTGTAAATGCTAATATCATTAAAAGCTGCTTTAATTTTTTATTCAATGTTATCTCTCCTAACTTTAAGGTTTATTTAGTACTAATATGTAAATTAATACATTTATGCCAAATAATACATTTCATTGAATTGACATAATCTCATATTAGGTATTTTACCAAAATACCCAAAGATTTGGAATGTCACAATTTATTCCAATTTATCAAAACATACATTATTTTACATTATACAAGAATTTTATGTAGATTTTATGTAGACTTTTATAGATTCCATAATTATTTATATCAAACCACAAGTAAAATAAAAAATCTGAAATGTAGTATGACATCTCAGATTTTTGTTTTTTATATAACTCATAATTCTTCAAGTTTTAATTATTTTAAAGTAAACCTTACTCATCTGACAACTCTTTCTCCTTAGAAGTTAAACTAGATCTTTGTATATTAGGATAATCACAACTTCCAGATTCATTTACTCCATGTTCTAATTTATTTAAGATTTTATTTTTTTTAGATTCTATTTCATCTTTATCTCTATCTGACATTTACGACTTCCTCCCTAATTATTTTTTATATTGATGCTTCTAAATTTTATTTTTCTCTAAATTCTTAACTTTATTCAAAATATGAAGAGTACTATATGATTACTACTAAACAATAAGATTTTAATCAAAATCTTTAAATCGTATAGTAAATATGGACCCTTTACCTACTTCACTTTGAGCTTCAATAGAAGCTGAATGTAAAGTTAAAATATCCTTTACTATAGTTAATCCAATTCCACTTCCCTCTATTTTATTTCTGCTCTTATCTCCTCTATAAAGTCTTTCAAATATAAAAGGTAAATCTTCTTTACTAATTCCAATTCCAGTATCTCTTATACTGACAATAATATCCTCTTTATCTTTAGTTAAATTTATCCAAACCTTTCCACCATAATTTGAGAATTTTACTGCATTAGATAAAAGATTAATAAATACCTGTTTTAATTTACTTTCATCACCAATTACACCATAGTTTTTATCCGGTTTTATATTAAATACTAAATCTATATTCTTTTCTTTTAATGCGATTGAAAAATCATCACATACCAAAGATAACAGCTGATCTAATAATACTTTCTCTTTATCAATAGAAACTGTCTCTTCTTCAAACTTCTTTAGAGTATTTAGGTTATTTAAAAGTTTTCCAAACCTAATCACCTCATCATTTAATCCCATCAATTGTTCTGTATTTACTGGAATGATTCCATCAATCATAGCTTCTAAGTTATTTTGAAGAATATTTAGTGGAGTCCTTATTTCATGGGAAATATCAGAGACTAGTCTTTTTCTTAACAAATCCTGATGATTAAGTTTCTCTCCTAAGGAATTTATACTGCTTCTAAGTTTTTCAATCTCCAATATATTTGTATCCACATTAGTTCTAGAATTATAATCTCCATTAGATAGTTTTACTGATACATTTGATACTTCTCTAATAGGTACTGAAAACTGTTTTGAAATATACAGACTGATAATTATTACAATAAGAAGACTTAAAAAAATACTAGCAATAATTCCTTTATTAATGGATAACTTAAAATTCACATCTTCAGCAGATAGCAATACTGAGGAATATTGGCCTATCTGTACATAACCAACAACGCTTCCATTGTAGTTAATTGGGAAATTATTCGTGGTAAAAACTCCACTTTTATTATCTAAAGCTTTAAAATGCTCTTTTTCTTTAATATCATTTGGATCCATCATCCAAACCAACCTTTTACTTGAATCTAAGAGAGTTATACAATAATTACTCATATATGCCTCATGCTTCATTTCACTTCCTGAATCTACTGTCCATTTTTTATCTCTTTTATAAACCTCTTGAAAATACTGCACTATTCTATCATTTCTTTTATTTTGGTTATTTACCATGTATTCACTAAACTTATTACTTATTGTAGTATTTACAAAAATAGCAGTTAGAAGTGCTGCTAATATAGAGCAAACTAAAATTATAATACTTAACTTTCGTCTAATACTATACATCAACTCTCATCACCAAACTTATATCCTAACCTTGTAACTGTCAAAATATATTTAGGATTTTTGCTGTCTTCTTCTATTTTCTTTCTAATATTTTTTATATGAACATCTACAGTCCTGTCAAATCCATCAAAATCCATACCAAATACCCTATCAATTAATTGTTCTCTACTAAGAACTTTTCCTTTATTTATTGCAAGTACATATAAAATATCAAATTCATTAGGCGTAAGGGATATTTCTTGTCCTCTAACTTTTATAATTCTACTGTCTTTGTATATTTGTATATTTTCATTATCTAAAGATAAAACTAGACTTTCGTTTGCTCCTAACCGTCTAAATAAAGCATTAACTCTAGCAACTAATTCCCTTGGACTAAAAGGTTTAACTAAATACTCATCTGCACCTATATTTAGGCCCTCTATTCTGTCTTCTAATGAAGATTTAGCTGTAACCATAAATACATGCACATCAGACTTATCTCTTATAATTTTGCATATTTCCTCTCCTTGAATATCTGGCAACATTAAATCAAGTATTACCAAACTAAACTCCATTGAATCAAAGAGTTCTAAGGCTTTTAGCCCAGTTATTGAGGTATATACTTCATAACCTTCCTTTTCTAAATATGCCTTTTGAATATTAGATACCTTTTCCTCATCTTCTACTATTAAAATTTTATTCATGTTACTCACCTCAATTTTATATTGTAAAAAACTAATTCTTTTATTAATTCTTATAATAACTAAATTTTATAAAGATTATATGTAGATTATACTGTTATATAAACTTTATAGTGTTCTTCTAAATTAGATACACTTTAAAGTTTGTTACTAAGAAACTTTATAAAATTGTCTGGATTTTTGCCAATTATTCGAACCTTTTCACCTTTTGTCGCTGGAATAGGTAGAATTATACGCAGAGAGGTTATCAAAGCTAAAGTAACCTATAAAAATTTTTATAGTGCTAAAGCTTGATAACCTCTCTCGGAGCATAATTCTACTCTCGGTCGTCTTTGCCTAAATACAACATCCCCATTTTTATCACCGCTCAGAATCGTAAAATATGATTAATCTTGCTTCCAGACAATTTTAGAAGATAAAATTGTTGACGTTATAAATGCAGTAACAGGTATAATAAGTATAATTCCTATTCCACCGCATAGAATTTGAAATACTTCTGAACAAAACACTTTTGCATTCAATACATCTCCTACCGAATAATTAAGTTCACTAAAATATATTATTAATGTCATAAATCCACCTATGTATGCAAAGAGCAATGTATTTGTCATTGTACCTAAAATATCTTTACCAATATTCATTCCTGATTTAAATATGCTGCGTTTTGTTTCAGACAAATCACTTTTATATATCTCAAACATTGACGAGGATATGGATATTGATACATCAATAATTGCACCTAATAACCCAATTAGAACTTGACAAATAACTATCTTTCCAAAATTCAACTGAACATAAATAGAAAGGCCTGTAAGAGTTTCAGATTGCTCTGGACCAAATCCCTGTATTCTTGCATCATTTCCTATTTTATAGGTTATAAGCATTGTTAATAGCACAACTACAGTAACTGATATTAAAGACGAGATTGTCTTTATATTAAAGCCATTAATATAAATTAAACTAATATAGGTTATGATAATGCAGCCAATCATCGTTACTTTAATTGGATCAAATCTGATATCTATAAATATAAACATAATAAACAAAATTACAAAGTTCATTAATAAGGTAAAAAATGATCTCAATCCTCTTTTGCCTCCAAATATAACCATTAAAACAAACAAAATAATTAACAGCATCCAAGATACATTCATAATTTTAAACTTCTCCAATTCTGCGTTTTTTTAAAAGCATAACAGATATGTAAATTGCAATAGGAATACTTAAAACAATTCCTATACTCCCAGTAAGTGCTCTAATAATTTCAAGCGAAAGATTAATATTAATTATGAAAGAAATAGGGTAACCATTTCTAAGTAGAAGAAGTATAACTGGAATACTTCCGCTAATATAAGCAAAAACTAAAGTATTTGCCATAGTTCCCATAATATCTTTTCCAATCTCTCTTCCTGAATTAATGAGGACATTTTTCTCAATATCAGGATTTTTATCGTAAATTTCATTTATAGATGAAGAAATAGAAATAGCAATATCCATTATTGCTCCCAAAGTACCAATCAATATTTCAATGATAAATATTTGTTCTGGGGGGTGTGTAAGAAATTCCATTTCCTCAAAATGAACGCCATTCCAATTATTTAATTTTATTACTGCAACTGCAACTAGCATGGATATAAAAGTCCCTGCAAATGTGGCTATAGCTGCAGAAATCATTTTTTTGTTTACTCCGCATACAATTGATATAGACAAAATGGCAAACAAAATACTGGCTATTATGGAAATTAACATTAAATTAAACCCATGTAAAAACATTTGTATTATAATAGAAAAAATTATAATGTTAATTATTACACTGGCTAAAGATCTGAAGCCTTTGAGCCCGCCTATTAGCAAAATTAACAACATAAACAAAATTGTAATATATGCAATATACCTATCTCGTTTAAGATCAAGTATTTTAGAAGATATTATTCCCTTATTTTCATTTTCCTGAATTGATATGAAAACTTCATCATTTACTTTTAAGTTCAAATCATTTACCTGAGAATAGGATGTAGTATTCTGAAGCTGAATTTCTTTTCCTTTGTGAACTCCATTCATAATAATTGCTTTAATATTTTGCTTTTTTATTTGCTCCTCTTTTCCATTCATATCTTCCATCTTGGAATTCACTTCCGTTATTGATGTTATTTTTGCTATAGTTTTATTATAAAACCTTTCATTTGCAGACATAGAATAACAGCTAAGAATTGAAGCAATAATTAACAACATTACAGCGATAAAAATAAATTTATTTCGCTTATTATTTTTAATATTCATAAATAATGACATCAATTTGTGTTTGTACAATAAAATTTTTGACATAATTCCCTTGTTCCTTTTCATTTTAGGCTTATTATAACATACATTTCCTATTTCCTCCACATGATTAGAACTTAGGATATGCCCTAAGTTCCCGCAGTGACAAACTTTTATATCTATTCTATGTTTTGAAAACTCAACCATCTCATTTATGTGTATAAGACTACTCTTTACTGCACTTATATTATTATGATCACTGTGCTCATGACTTCATGGTTATCCCTTTCTTTATATTAATTAGTTAACTCCAACTACCTTACTTCTACGTTCCATTAAAACTACATCATGCCATTTACCATTACTCATTTTTGCAACTTTTTCTCTTATGCCTAATTCTCTAAACCCACATGCTTTATGCAGCGCTATACTTGCAGCATTTTCTCTTATAATTCCAGATTGTAATGTCCAAAATCCATCTTCTTCAGATAGCTTAACTAAATTTGTTAAGAGTGCTTTTCCTATGCCCTTTCCTCTATATTCTTCTCCTATATATATGCTCACTTCTGCAACACCTGCATAAACACATCTACTGGAAGTTGGACTCAATGCTGCCCATCCTAATATCTTATTTCCTAAGCGAGCTACTAACCTGCATGAAGTTATATGACTGTTATTCCAATTTTCCCAAGCAGGAATATCTGACTGAAACGTAGCTTTACCAGTATTAATTCCTTCCAAATAAATTCTTGCCACTTCTTCCCAATCTTCTTTTATCATTACCCCAATCTCATAATTCATCTTTACGTACTCCTTTACTCATTATTATTGTATTGTAAATTTTTTCGAACTATAAATTTATTTCCTCTTCAATGCCTTCATAAAGCTTATTACCTTTTTCAGTAAGTGATATAGTTACGTATCTTTTGATATTTATAAAATACAGCACAGGACCCTTCAGAGGATACCATACAAGGTCCTATAGGCGATTCAGGCTTACATGAAGTTCCAAACAATCTACATAGGTTAGGTAATTTTCGTCCTAATAGTATCTCACTACAAATACAGTTTTGATCATTTGTATTACCTTTTATCTCAATATCAAATTTTTTTAAGCTGTCATAGTCCTCATACTTATCTTTAATGTAAAATGCAGACTTTTCTATGTTACCTATGCTTCTCCACTCTGAACTATATAGTGAAAAAACTTGTTCCATTAGCTTATTTGCAAATAAGTTTCCCTGTGGCGTTACACATCTTTTATATAAATTTTCGAAGCTTCTTTTTTTACCGTTATGCTGATGTACTAAAAAATGTATGGCTCCTAATATATCTAATGCCTCAAAACCTGCAACCACTGCCGGAATATTATATTCTTCTGATATAAATCTAAAGTACTCAGCTCCTTTAACAACTGCAACATGCCCCGGACAAATTATCCCACCTATTTGATGATGTTTATCCTTTAATATCCTATCCATAACTGGTTTCATTGATTTTAAGCTTGTAAAAAAAGAAACATTGTTGATATTATTCTTTTTAGCTGTTTCTATGGATAAAGCAACTAACGGTGCTGTGGTTTCAAAACCAACAGCTAAAAATACTACTTCTGCATTTCTATTATCTTTTGCGATTTTCAAAACGTCTAATGGTGAATATATAATTTGAATCTTTTTTCCTTTCTCCCTCTGATTGATTAAGTTTTCGCTAGTTCCCCTCACTCGCATCAAATCTCCGAAGGTTGCCAAAATAACATTTTCTTTATTTAAAAGCTCTATTGCTGCATCTATATATGAAATTGGCGTAACACATACCGGACATCCTGGTCCAGATAACAAATTTATTTTAGGGAAAACTAATTCTCTTATCCCTAGTTTTGATATAGCCTGAGTATGAGTACCGCATACTTCCATAATGTTTAAACCCTCTACTGATGATGCTTGTATATCTTTAATTAACTTAGATATTAAACTTTTGCTATTCATAACTAATCCTCACTTTTAAGTGTTTCTTTAAGTACCTCTTGAAGATAATTAAAATAATTTATATCAATTTTTTGTATACCACATCCTGCATGAACTAAGACATAGTCTCCTACGTTAACTTTCTCTATAAGCTGTATATTTATGCTGCTTTCTACCCCCATGATATCCACAAAAGCATAGTCTCCATTAATATTTATAACTTTAGCTGGTATGGCAATACACATCTGCCCTTTCCCCTTTCTCAATAATGGCATCTGCAATACTTAAATAGTGAAAAACATTTTAACATCTAGTAAATCTAGTTTTGTCAAGCATTTCTAAATCCTCATTTTTTTAGTATTCCTACTTTAGGAAGATTACTTAGAACTATTGGTGTACCTAAATGACAACTTGAAAACTGTTTTGTTAAATCTTTTCCAGCGTATAAGCCAAAATGAGTTCCGCCAGCCCAAGTTGTATTCATACTAACATCATATACAACTCCGTTAACAGCAACATAGGCTGGCAGTTCACCTGCTCCATTGTATTTTGCCAGTTCTTCTATAGTAAATTCTTTTTGCTTTTCTGAACTTTCCCGATTACTAGTGCATCTTTCTTTAATGTTTTTTAAAACTTCCATCTCTCTTAGCAATAAATTTAAATAATAATTTCTTTGATATGGACATAAGCTGAAGATTGTCAATTGTCTGTAATGGAATATTTTAATTTGAATACGATAGAGTTCTTGTGACAAATCACATTTATTATTCATTGCTTTACTCCCTATTTTTCAAAATAGTCTTCATTATATTTATGGTTTTTTCACAAATCATATGGAAGTTATTTAATAAAATCTCACTTAAACCTAAATTAAAATCCACGTTACTTATTTCAATTCCAACAATATAGCCTTCTACATTTTTATAATTCATGCTTATTAAATCCAGCAGTCCAAAACTATGCTGGCTATATTCTTTTTTTAAAGATTTATATTCTCTAATAGGACAAAGGGTTATTGATCCTGGCTTTTTACCATAATAGGCTCCATCTAGAATAACTATATAATCCCCTTTCTCTATCATAGAATCACAATAATTAAAATCAGTTTCTCCTATTATAACTTCTATGTTGTCTTTTTCTAGTTCACGCTTTATTTTTTCTGCAACAACAATACCTATACCATCATCACCCATTAAAATATTTCCTATAGCTATAACTTTAACCTTCATACTAAAATCTCGATTCTCATAGATTCTTGGTTATTCCCTGCTATGTGTGTAGCACAGGATACGCATGGATCAAAGGATCTAGCTATTCTTCCTATCTCCACTGGCTGGTTTATATCATTTATTTTAGAGTCTATCAATGCTTTTTCTAAGGCTCCATGTAGACCTTTATTGTCCTTAGGTGATAAATTCCACATTGTAGGTGTAATAATATCATAATATTTTATAACCTTATTTTCTATTTGTAGCCAATGACCTAATGCACCTCTAATGGTGTCGATTAAACCTATTCCTAAGGCTTTATCTGGAATATTATACACCTTTTGATTATTTCTTTTTAATTGAATTCTTTCCGTTAAATTCTCCATTATTTGAACTATTTTTTTTGTTTCCATTACTCTAGCTACATTTCTATCCATACAGGAGTTTCCTCTAGTATATTCCCCTACAAGCATTAGTCTTGCTAAAGGTCCTACCTCCATAGGCATACCACCATAACGAGGTGCTTTTATAAAAGTATAGGCACCTGCTTTTTTTATATCTACTTCTTCAGCATTACCTTCTCCTGGTATTTCCACATCTTCATTACTTACATACCATGCATGTTTAATACTTTCTGTAATCTTATTAGGATCAAGAGTATATTTTTTCCCAGCTATCATAACTGATGGGCCTACATAACTTATCTCAGGATCAGAATATCTATCAAAAATTCCATAGCTCATAAAGTTAGGATAAGATATTCCTTTTTGAAAGTAATCAGGATAATACCTAGCAATAATGTCCATATCACTTATCATGGAATTGTTAATAAACTTTTTAAGCTCTGATATAATTGACTTAATTTCCACTAATTTGTAAGAATCGATATTCACAGTGACTCCTCCAGCAAAAATGCCATGGCCATGCGGTGCTTTTCCAGCTAGTACAGCCAATCCTTCCTGTGCTAATCTGCTATATTTAACATTTTCTATATAATCCTCTATAACTTTTTTACTCAATGCTTCGGGAATCCTAAAATCATCATACCCCTGAGGCGACAGCGGTTTAATATCAGGCATTTTAACAAAACTAGGTACTGTAAAATAGTAAAACTGTCTCATATGATTGTGTAAAAATTCAAAGCCGTGAATTAAATCACGAATATAAGAATCATTTATAGCTACCTCCAATTTTAGAACATCCTCTAGAGCTAGTGATGAAGCCATAGCATGAGAGGTTGAACATATACCACATATTCTTTCTGTAAAATATGTAGCATCTAAAGGTGCTCTACCTTTAAGCATTTTTTCAAAGCCTCTATATAGCAAACCACTGCTCTCTGCATTTACTATAGTATTTTGCTCTACTTCTACTTTTATCTCTAAAAATCCACTTATTCTAGTTACAGGATCAATTTTAATAATTCTACTCATTCATTCCTCCTAATATCTTACAAAAGGTTCCATGCCATCAGGAAAATATGACTGTGCACACCCAATGCAATTAGTATTAACTCCTATAGGCCAGTTAACATGATCGTTCCATTGTCTTCTTGGACAATCTGTTTTTGTAACAGGACCTCTACAGCCTAGTTTAAACATGCACCCTTCGTCCCCAAACTTTTCTGCAAATATTCCTTTATCAAAAAATCCTCTTCTTATACAATTGTCATGAATAGTTACCCCATAAAATAAAAGAGGTCTTCCTTCGTTATCCACTTCAGGCATGCCATAACCTACTAAATGAGCTACAGTTCCAACTACCCAATCAGGATGACACGGACAACCAGGGAGCCTTATTACATCTCTATTTATAACTTCCTTCACACTTTTACATCCCGAAGGATTAGGCTTTGCAGAAGAGACTCCACCGTAAGAAGCACATGTGCCCACCGTAATCACATATTTCGCCTTTTCTCCTGCAGCTTTTATTGCCTCTAAAGCAGTAATTGGTTTACCTTTGTAATTAGCGATAATATTATAATAGCCATTTTCTTTGGTTGAAACTGCACCATCAACTAAAAGTATAAATTCAGTATTTAATGTTTCTAGGAATTGTTCAAAAGCAAACTGACCTTCTGCTCCCATAAGTGTGTTATTGTAAGTTAAATTCACCAACTGAGTTAGTATATAAGTTAGATCTGGGTTTTCACTATTAAGAAAAGATATAATATTTCCAGAACAACCTGTAACTTCAAGCCACATTGCATTTAGTCTAATAGCTCTATTACTATTAATTAGTTCTATTGCCTCTTGAGTGAGTCTTCTTGATGTCGTATTCTTTACTTCTATTAAAGGACATTGTAGTTTTTGCAAGACCTCAATCCCTCCGGTTTATTAATGATTATTTCATAGCAACATAATTGTCTTTATAATTTTGTAGAAAATTTATTTACCTTTAAAAATTATATAAATAGAATCTTCAATATATGCATTAAAATTTATAATTTCTTGTTTCATTTAGTTCATATAATAAGCTAGCCTTTTTCTCAGTTAAATCATCAGACCAAATATAAAATCACTTCTATTTTAGTTTCCTTATGAATATATGTATTTAAATGAACGCAAAAAAGAACTTGCCAAAGATTGGTTGTTTCTAGACAAATTCTTTTAGTATATAGTATATATACTAACTAAATACATGCAATCTATTATTTTTCATAATTGATGTATAGTTTTTTATTTTATACTAAACCTGTTTCCTTAATATTATTCACATAATCTAAGATATACTTTCCAACACTTTCAATAATACTTTTAACATCGTCATTATATAATCTATAATGAACTTCTAATCCTACCTTTTCGCTCTTAACTAATCCAGCATCTTTTAAAATCCTTAAGTGCTGAGATAAATTCGCCTGGCTATATTCAAATTCCTCATTCAGTTTACATACACATTTAGGTCCATCACATAAAAATTTCATTATCTTAAATCTTACTGGATGACCAAGGGCTTTAAATACTTTTACGGCTAAATCGTCTTGATTCAAAGTTCTTCCTCCTTATATATTCAACATATTATATGTTATATTCATATCATTACATTAATCTATAAAAATAATTGTTTTTAATTAAATACTAATATACTTTATATAGTATAGGCTATTTTTATAAAAATTTCAATGTTAACTATAAAAACAAGGAATAGTGTTATAAGTAGCTCCTATGGAAAATTTCGTTTTGAATATGTAACTTCTAAAGAATTAAGGTATATATACGTCCTTACATAAGTTGCCATTCAAGCAAGTTTGATATATTCAAATAAAAACTCCCAAATTAACATTGAGAGTTTTTCACTAATCTAATTATATTGTATCTAATACATCCGAAAGAATATTAATCATAAGATCAGTATCCTCATTAGTAACTATTAAAGGTGGCATCAAACGAATAGTAGATGGCCTTGGCGAATTTAACAAAAGACCTTTATCTAAACACTTGTGAGCAATCTCTTTTCCTTTATCTTCTGGAAAATCAAAAGCTAGAAGCAAGCCCTTTCCTCTTATATTTTTTAATCCATACTTGCTCTTTATTGCATTTAATTTCTTTATAATATATTCTCCCTGGACTTTGGCATTAAGCGATAGATTTTTATTGATAATCTCACTGACTACAGCGAGTCCTGCAGCCATACCAAGAGGTTGAGAGGAATAGGTACCTCCTTGGTCACCAGGCTCAAATATATTAAGTGACTCTTTGGCCAATAATGCGGATAGAGGATAGCCTCCTCCTATTCCTTTAGCTAGTGTCATTATATCAGGTTCAATTTGATAATGCTGATAAGCAAACAATTTTCCAGTTCTACCAAGGCCCGTTTGAACTTCATCAACAATTAATAGAATTCCTTTTTCTTTACATATACCACTCAAAGTCTTTATATAGTCTTTATCAAGTTCGTTAACCCCACCTTCTCCTTGTATAGGTTCAAACATGATTGCACATGTGTTTGAAGTTATAGAATTCTTAATAGCATCTAAGTCATTTATTGGAATATGCTTAAAACCAGGAACTTTTGGTTCATACAAATCTGCCCAAACTTTTTTGCCAGTTGCAGACATTGTAGCAAGAGTTCTGCCATGGAAACTATTAACTGCTGTTATTATTTCATAGGCACCGTTTAGAAATTTAGCACCATATTTTCTTGCGAGTTTTATAGCACCTTCATTAGCTTCGGAACCACTGCTGGCAAAAAATACTCTGTCAAAACAAGAGTTATCCGTGAGAATCTTAGCTAACTCAATCATTGGTCTATTATAATATGCAGGACTCGCATTTATTAATGTATTACATTGATTTATCAATGCTTCCTTGAGAACACTTGGACAGTGTCCTAAGGATGTGACAGCCCAGCCACCCATAAAGTCAAGATAAGATTTTCCTTCAGTATCCCACAAATACATACCTTCTCCACGTTCCATTACAATATCAGGACGCATAGTAGTAAATAGAATAGACTTATTTGCTTCATTAATAAGCTCAGTTGTGTTTTTTAATTTGGATTCCACAAATATCATCACCTTTCAAAATTTGTTTTTAGGAGGTAATTTAAGATGGAATTAGTACTAATAATTTCATAATGTACCAATAACCTTTTTTATAATTATACTATATTATGCATAATTATCAAGTTGTTTTTTTAAATATACTTAAAATTCATTTAACCCGTGAGAGATATATATAAAATTCCGCTAAAATACAATATATTAAGAGAGTAACACCAATGACACTTATGAATATTTATGCAAACATAGAACTCCTAGATTAAACTAGGAGTTCTATAATTAACTTTTATACCTTTTTCTAATTAGATAAAATCTTTTATGGGTTGTATTTAGTTTGATAGTATATATTTTTTATTTATATTTCAATTTGTAAGAAAGCAGTTCTTTTTAGCTGAATACGAATATAATCTATGTAGTATCAATTTATTTTTATTGAAATTTCATGTTGACTGTGAAAATTTGGAGTAGTATTATAATTATATAACTATTTAATTAAATTGTTATTTCATTTTAAAACAAGAAATTATAGTCATCCAATGATTATAAGGAGGTACTGCACATGATAACTATTCAAGAAAAGGCATTTAAATATGCTAAAAAAGTTCAAGGCAGCTTTTTAGTCAGGGATCATACTAACAGTGTAACTTGTTGATCTGGAAAAACGACAACTGTCGTAAATCTCAAGGTTGAGATTGTAAAGGATTTTCGAAAAGATGAGCTTTATGATGAATATGAATACGATGGAGTTAAAATTTATATACTAAATAGCTTAATTATAAAACAGGCTGCTTATATTTTTATGCTTCCTAAAATTCCATTTATAAAACCGATTTTTGATGCTAAAGAAATAGAAATAAAACGATATTGAGGAGGATTTTAATTATGGAAGAAAAAGAATTACCAGGCTTTATTATGTGTGTATGTACAGGAAAATGTCCAGGATTTCAGGCAATGGATATATGGGATTTTATTAATCAGGTTAGAATAGAATTACCTGTAGAATATGGATTTATTCACCCACAACTTTGTGAGGAAGATGGAGATAGATTCCTCGCTGATTTCTTAAAGGCTCACAGAAAAGTAATAATTGGTGCCTGTGCTCCAAATATGCAGAGAAAACTATTTAAACAAGCTTTTAAAGATGCTGGCCTTGATATTGAAAAGGATGCAGTTATGCTGGACATAAGAGATATGACTAATGAAAAAGCCATTACAATTGTTGAAAATGCATTAAAAGAATTAGGCATTGAGGAGGAATAAATATGAGTGAATCAACCTTTATGGGAGTGCCAAGGGAAAAAATTGATTGGGCTCCAACAATAGATTATGATAAGTGCGACTACTGCATGGAATGTGTGAAATTCTGCCCTCACAACGTTTTTGAAGTTAGAGAAAAGGAAGATAAAAAGCTTATTGTAAAAAACCCTGATAACTGCGTTGTTTTCTGCCGTGCTTGTGGAAAAACTTGTGGTGTTGATGCACTAGAATTTCCTAATAAAGGAGAAACCACAAAGAAAATAAAAGCCATAAGAAAGGAGATGGAAGGCAATGAGTAAATCCTATGCTATCCTTCCATGTAATGGTCTTGATAAATGCGCTGGATGTATTTCTAAAGAAGTAGCTGTAAGACTTACAGAAGCTACAGATAGTGAAATTATTTGCCCAGTTTTATACAGAGTAGCTGATACAAAATATAACAAAATTGCTGAAGAAAAACCTCTTCTTATACTTGATGGCTGTGGTACTAGATGTGCCAGTAAACTTGCCTCTGAAAAAAGCTTAAAGGTTTCTCAAAAAATTAATATAAGTGATGAAGCAAAAGCAAATAACATTAACATTTCAAATAGTTTAAGATTTGGTAAAAATGAATTAAAACTTGTGGATATTATTACTGATAAACTAACAAAAGAAGAAGAAAAGGTAGAAAAAATCAATTCTATCGATTACCCTGAAAGCTTTGAATATGAATCTTATAAAAAAGATAAGTTTACCTTTAGAGTTCCAAAAGAAGGCTTTTTATTTAATGAAAACGATTGTTGGGTGTATGTTATAGGCAATAAAGCAAGAATCGGAGTTGCCGACTACGTTCAGCAAAGTCTGTCTGATATAATGTTCTTTACACCTCCTGATATAGGAGATAAAATAGAGCAATTTGAAGAAGCAGGTCTTATAGAGTCAAGTAAAGCTGTATTTGAAGTAGTATGTCCTGTAAGTGGTACAATTACTGCAGTAAATGAAAACTTATTGGACTCACCTGAACTTATAAACGAAAATCCTTATGAAAAAGGATGGATTGCCGAAATAGAATTAAGTGATTTTGATGGTGATAAAGAACTTCTTTATGACTTTGATAAATATTTTGAAATATTTAAAAGAAAGGTAGATGAATTTCATGTCTAAAATAAAAGTTATACCATGCAGTGGTATAGGTAAAGTATTTGGTCTTATGTCAAGAGAAAGTGCTCTAAAAATTACAAATGAGTTAAAACCTAATGAAACTGAAATAGTTTGTCTTGGTCATATAGTAACAGGTGATGCTGATGCTAAAGAAAAAATAGAAGGATATTCCTGTATAACTATAGATGGATGTCCTAAACTTTGCGCTGCTAAAAATGTTGCTATTGCTGGTGGAATAGTAAAGGCTCAATATAGAACTGTTGATGAAATGAGAAATCACAAAGGCTTAGATGCCGGAACTGGCACAGCTCTTACAGAAGATGGATGGAAAATAGTCGATGAGTTATGTGAAAAAGTTTGTTTAAAAGCTGATGAAATACTAAAGGAGGCTGAATAATATGGCTGATACAAAAATTGGAGTATTATCCTGTAGTGGAGAAGAATGTCTTGGTGGTACTATTTCAAGATTGGCTACAAGAAAAATGATGGAAAAACTTCGTGTTGGTAAAACTGTTACTCTCTGCCTACCTTTATATCTAGCTGGTGGCGAAGGGGAACGCTCCTTCGCAAAAGCTTATCCTGTAATTACAGTAGATGGATGCAGCAAGTGCTGCGCTAAAAGAGCTACCGAAAAGTACAGTGGAAAAGTAAGTGACACTTTAGTTGTTTCTGATATATTAGGAGAACATGCTGCTTTAAGCAAGGTTGTATCTTCTAAAGATTTAAAGAACGAGCATTACCAGATGGTTGACAAAGTTGCAGATGAAATATGCAAGAAATTTGATAAGATATTATATGAAAAAGGAGAAAACAAATAATGGAGGTTTAGAAATGATTTATAGACTAAAATTTATGGATGAAGAAGGCGAATTTCAATTTAAAGACTTTGAGACAAAACATCTAATGGATCTTTTTATTGAAAAAAATAATTTAAAAGGTAGCTGGCATCAATCTGAGCAACTATCTCTGATTCCTTCAAAGGATGAAAGTGATTTTAATAAAGGAACCAATGTTCTTTAATTTTTAAACATTGCCTATATATGATAATTGCTGTATGCATACAGACATACAGCAATTATTTTTTTATATATCTTTTATTAATAAGAAACTTAAGAAAAGTGTTACAAGTAATGCAAGTCCATATATTATAATTATATCCGCAATTGCAGCTAATAAAAGACCTGTTCTTATAACTTTCTTTTGACCTAGTTTATTAGCGAGCTTTCCACTTAATCTCCCTCCAATAACGGATATTATCATTAAATATATAAATTATGCTATTATAAAATTAAACAAATACCCTGTAAATACTATTCCTAATCCAACAATTGTTATAAATACTGCTAGCAACTTTGGTTTTAATACTCTTCTTAAAAGAATCATTTCTGGTACACTTAACGCAGTAACTGCCATCATAAATGAAAGTGCTGTTCCCATAGCAACCCCTGCTCTTGTAAGTTCGCTAACAAGTGGAATTACTCCAGCAGCATTTGAGTAAAGAGGTATTCCTATTGCTGCTGCAACAAATACCGCAAATGGGTTATCCTTTCCTGCATATTTTGCTAATGCTCCTGCTGGAATCCAACCGTGAATTGCCCCGCCTATTGCAATACCTATAACTACATATATCCATATTTTCTTAATTAAATCCTTTGTAAAATTCCATGAATCTATTAATCTTTCTTTCATTGTTGGATCTGGCAAATCTATATCAGCACCAATATTCATTTCATAAACATAACCTTCAACATACTTCTCAAGTTTTAATTTTCCAATAATCATTCCACTTACTATTGCTATAATTTCACCAGACACTACATATATAAGAGCTATTTTCCATCCAAACAGTCCATATAATAATCCTAGTGCAACCTCATTTACCATTGGCGCTGCAATTAAATATGAAAATGTTACTCCCAGAGGTACTCCCGCTTCTACAAAACCTATAAAAAGTGGAACTGCTGAACAAGAACAAAATGGTGTTACAATTCCAAGTAGTGCTGCAAGAACATGTCCTATAAATGCACTTCCTTTATTTTTAGCAAGTATTTTTCTTGTTTTTTCCGGTGGAAAGAAACTTCTTATAAAGGTTATTGCATAGATTATCAATAGCAGAAGTATAAATATTTTTATAGTATCAAATACAAAAAAGTTTAAGGCACTGCCAGACTTACTATCTTTGGCAATTCCAAATATATTATAAATGAGCCAATCAGCAAACATCTGTACTGACGTAAACATAAAAATCACTCCTTCTTAATCATTTATTAATTTAGTATTAAAGATATATGTAACTTTATTCAAACAATATAATTATATTATTAATTACTAATATAATGATTAAAAGAAATAGGATAAGCCCTATCTCTCATCCTGAATAAATTTTACTATTTCATCTACCGATGAAACTTTTCCATACATTTTAACTTTTTCATTTACTACAATTGCTGGAGTTCTCATAACCCCATAGGCCATTATATCTTTAATATCTTGAACTTTTACTATTTCTGCATCAACATTGGCCTTTTCCACAGCTTCCTTTGCATTAGCCTCAAGCTTTTTACAATTAGAACATCCTGAACCTAAAATTTTAATTATCATAGTTATCCTCCTAATTTTTATATTATTTTATATTTTAACTATTTAATTATTTAATTATATTATAAATCAATAATTTACTTATGTCAATAAAATACATTCTATTAGGCATGGTGTATTACTTGATCTGTTCTTTATAATTCTTATGTCCTCCAGATATATTATAGACTTTCTTAAATCCTTTGTTTATTAATATATTCTGTGCTGCATTTCCAGTTACGCCTTTATTACAATATGTTATAACTATTTTTTCCTTATCCAGCTTATCAGCTTTTTTCCTTATCTGATCATGCGGAATGTTTATTGCACTATCTACATGAGATTCCTCATATTGTTTATTTACTCTTGCATCTATTACTGTAACATCGTTTCCATTATTAATTAACTTATTAAGTTCATCAGGTGTTATAAGCTCTCTTCCTCTATTTATTGCATTATCTAAAATCATACCTGTATATGCTACAGGATCTTTAGTTGTTGAAAACGGGGGAGCATAAGCTAAATCTAAATGGAATAAGTCTTCAACCTTGGCTCCAAAAGTTATTGCTGTGATAAATACATCTATTCTCTTATCCACTCCAGTGTATCCAACAATTTGAACACCAAGAAGTTTTCCTGTATTTTTATCTGCAATAGCTTTAATGACCATCTCTTTTCCATGATAATATTCTGGTTTATCCGGCTTAATATTATGACATATAACTGGCTCATATCCTTCACCAATAGCTTCTCTTTCTGTAAGACCTGTCTGAGCAACAGTCATGTCAAAGATTTTAAAAATCCCTGTACCAAGAATACCTCTAAACTCAAGATTACCTCCTGAAAGCTGATCTCCAGCTATTCTACCCATTTTATTTGCTGTTGAACCTAACGGTCTGTATGAAGGCTTTTTAGTTATAACTGAATAGCTTTCAGCACAATCACCACATGCATATATATCTTCTATATTTGTCATCATTTTTGTATTTACCTTTATCGACCCATTAGATCCAAGCTCTATTCCAGCTTCTTCAGCAAGCTTTACATTTGGTTTTACTCCAATAGACATTATTACAAAATCTGCATCTATAACTTTACCACTTTGAAGAACTACTTGCTTAACTAATGCTTCCCCTTTTAACTCAACTACAGAATCACCTAAAACCATATTAATATCTTTACTTTTTAAATACCTTTCAACATATACGGACATATCTTTATCTAAGCCCGGAGTAACCTGACTTAAACGTTCTACCAAAGTAACCTTAATTCCTAAGTCCTCTAGGTTTTCTGTCATTTCTAGTCCTATAAAACCAGTTCCTACTATGACTGCAGATTTAGGATTGTGCGTTTGAATGTACTCCTTTATTTTATCTGCCTGCTTAACGTTTCTTAAATAAAATACATTACTTTTTTCTGCTCCTAGTATATTAGGTACTATTGGCTTTGCTCCTGTTGCAATAACAAGTTTATCGTAGCTTTCATTAAATATATCATTAGTATCTAAATTCTTTATAGTTAAAACTTTATCTTCAGCATTTATTTTTAGAACCTCATGTCTTCTAAACACATCTACATTATATTTTTTCTTAAAGAACTCTGCATTTCTTGGTGTCAAGTCACCTCTATCCCCTATTTCTTCACCTATGTAATAAGGTAAACCACATCCTGAGTAAGATATATCATAATCCATATCAAAGATCTTTATTTCAGCATTTTCAGCATTTCTTCTTGCTTTTGCAGCAGCAGATGTTCCACCTGCTACAGCGCCTATTATAACAGTTTTCATATACTTTCTCCTCTCAAGTCCTGTACTAATATCTAATGATTACAAATATAAAATTTCTCATTAGCATGGTTTTTGCCGAGAATATTGATTTTATACCTATAGAAAAATCTTACAGGTATATCTATCAACAAAATCGACAAAAACCAATCAATCAACATTATATATCTCCCCTTAATAACTTAACCTCATAATTTCTATTTTTCTTGTTTTAATCCAAAATATTTTCTACCCCATCTTAAAGCTACGTTTACAAGTGCAATCATAACAGGTACCTCAATAAGTGGTCCTATAACTGCTGTAAATGCCTCTTGTGATTGTATTCCAAACATTGCTACAGCTACAGCTATTGCTAATTCAAAATTATTACTTGCAGCTGTAAATGATAAGCTTACAGTCTTGTGATAGTCAACGCCTGATTTGTAGCTTACATAGAATGAAACTGAAAACATTATAATAAAGTATATTACTAATGGAATAGCTATACGTACTACATCCATAGGAAGCTCAATAATGTATTTACCTTTAAACATGAACATTATAACAATCGTAAAAAGTAATGCCATTAATGCTAATGGGCTAATTTTAGGTATAAACTTTTTAGTATACCATTCTTTTCCTTTCTTAGGTTCTAATAATAATCTTGTAAGCATACCACCGATAAACGGAATACCTAAGTAAATTACTACTGAAGAGGCTACTTCCCCCATAGAAACATGAACTTGCATTCCCTGTAATCCTATTACTTTTGGTAATACAGTAATGAATATATAAGCAAATATTGAATAAAATACTACTTGAAATATAGAGTTAAATGCCACTAATGCAGCCGCATATTCATTGTCCCCATCTGCAAGACTGTTCCATACAATAACCATAGCAATACATCTTGCAAGTCCTATAAGGATTAATCCAATCATCAAAGATGGATAATTTCTAAGAAATATAACTGCTAGTGAAAACATTAGTAATGGTCCTATGATCCAATTTTGAACTAAAGAAAGAGTTAAAACTTTTGGATTACGAAAAACCTTTCCAATCTCTTTATAGTTAACCTTAGCAAGTGGTGGATACATCATAACTATAAGTCCTATTGCTATCGGAATAGATGTTGTCCCTACTGATAACTTTGATAATGCATCAGATATACCAGGAAAAGCCCATCCCAAAAATATTCCTAAACCCATTGCAATAAAAATCCATAGTGTTAGATAACGGTCAAGCCATGATAATCTTGATGATTGATTACTCATAATAACCTCCCCTAAATATTTTTTAATTATTAAAATGTAGTATTCTCCTGCACAAATATAGTTTCTTGTCCACTTAAATCCTATAAGGTTTTGCCTATTCTAATACCTATTTATAATTTTGTAAAAATGTAAATGCATAAGAGTCCACTACAAAAGCCTTTAATTTTGTAGTGAACTTATGCCTTATTTAGTCAAATCTAATAATTTTTCACCTTTTACTTCTTCTGATTTACATTCAATAATTGCAAAGTTTCCTTTAGAAATTTCATTCACTTTATTTATCCAGGTTGTTTCATTGCTAGCTTTTGCCCTAAGGATATTATTAGTTGTATCAGTTGCAAACAAACTGGAATTTATGACCCACCACTTACTATTTATCCCTGCTCTTTTTAAGTCTTCTTCTAATCTCATGGCTTCATACACAGGTGTTGTTTCAGCTAAAGTTACAATAATAACCTCTGTCTCATTAGCATTCCTAAGTTTAGGCAAAAGCTTTTTAACTGATTCCGGTATATCACCTTGTGAACGTTGAATCTCTTTGTGGTAACTTTGCGTAGAATCTAGTAAAAGTAACGTATGCCCTGTTGGGGCCGTATCTATAACAACTACTTCATTTTCAGACCTCTCAACTATTTCAGCAAAAGCTCTAAATACAGCAATCTCCTGAGTACAAGGGGATCTTAAATCCTCTTCAACATATTCTATATCCTCTTCACTCATTGTCTCTCTTGCTTTGCTTAATACCTCTTCTTGATACTTTGCCAATTCCTGTTTTTCATCAATATGACTCAAAGTGATCCCATAGCTATCATCCAATACAACCTTTAAATGTGCTGCTAACACATAGCTGGATCAAAAATAATCATTTTTTTCACAATATACCACTCCTTTAATTAAACTTAATATTAGCCTTCACAATTGGATTTATTTTTTTTCTTACAAATACAATCATCTGTATCAGTAAGAATATTCATCAAAAATAAAACTAACCTATTAGAGTTGCTATTATCTAAGCAATAATAGCTCCATAAACCTTCTTTCCTAGACTTTACAAGTCCACACTCCATTAACACCTTCATATGGTGAGACAGCGTTGGCTGCGTAAAATCAAAGTATTCTAATAACTCACAAGCACATTTTTCTCCACAAGATAACATATCAAGAATCTTTAGCCTGCTTGGATCTGATAAAGCTTTAAATATTTTAGCATTAACTTCATAACTTTTGTTCATCACAACATCTCCTATATAGATAACTTTCTATATATAGTATAGACATTTGTCTGTATATAGTCAATATATCCTCAATGTTATTTAATGTATATAGTAATATATATATGATTTTCTATATAACAATATTATATGTATATAATTAGTAAATGCTATATTTTTATTTTAATAACTTAAACTGCATTTATTATATTCAAATTAAACATCTCCAATGTTTAAGGCCCTGCTAAATTAGCAGAGCCTTAAAATCTATTTAACAAGAAATAATGGAAATTTTTCAAACTACTTCTTTTGACTCCAAATAAAGTTCCACAGAATCATAGTCGTAATTAAACAGTTCTGCATATCCACCCCAATTTATTATAATGTCCATTATTACTTTAGAATAAACATTCTTATTCAATTTTATAATATTTTGTAAGCATAAGTATTTATACTTGTTTTATCAACAATATAATTAAATTATCGAATTAGTTTCTAATAAATTCCAGTTTACTTATTTGCACATTTGTTAAATTATTTTCATTTACCAAGAATGTATATATAACTCTTACTGATTTACTATCTATAATATAATCATTTTGATATTTGGCTTCCATAATATTACCTGAACTATCATTTTCTAATACGTTTATACTTACACTCTTTTGGTAAGTATCTTGTACAGTATTGGATTGGCTTATCATATCTTTAAAATTATTCAAAGCAGTAATAGAATCATTATAATTTGATGAATTTTTGTCTAGAAGATTTTCTATGACACTGTAGTCTCCATTATAAACACTATCTTTTAAATTGTATATTTTATTAGCTATATCATAAGTAAACTTTTTAGCTGCCTCGTCCATATCCATATTCTTAGAAATATCGCTTTTTAGCTGAGCAATAGAGTTATCACTTAAGACCCCTGTACCGCCAAATATATTTATACTTGTAGGGTTTATATTAAAGCCTGTAACTTCGTAGCTAGATCCTCCATTATTCTCAGATAATATTAACGGAGCATTCAGCTTGTTTTGAAGCGGACTTGAAACTAGAGCATCCGGGAAGTTTTCGCCAGAAGCTACTATTAAATCTTTTTGTGGAGAATACTCCGAATGATATAAATTCTCTAAAACAACACTGCTCGTCTGATATCTATCAAGACCAAACCATCTATCCAAATTTATAAATTTATCTTCTTTCACGCTAGAAATTTGCTGAGATAACGTTTGAATAACTCCATCCGATACTACACCTGGCCCCCCGACAACTATAATCTTAGAAGGTTTTATTTCCTTAATATATTCTAAGCTTTCTTGATCTAAGCTGTCCTTTGAAGTCATAAATACTGGATATCCTAGCTTGGAAACTATATTATTAGCAGATAAAGCGTCAGCAAATCCCTCTCCTGAAGTAATTACTACCGGCGTTCCCTCTACAATCTCACAGTTTTCTATAACTTTTCTATTGGTTTCATATCTATCTGCACCTTGAATTCTGTCAATGCTATATCCTATATCTTTAATTTTATTTTCAGTATCAGAACTAACAACACCAGTGCCACCAATAATAGTTACTTTGGCATTATCAGAATGTACACTTTTTAAATAATCATAAGTGCCTTTATCTTCGCTATCTATATTACTTACTAATATAATTGGAGCATTTAGTTTCTTTGCCAATAATCCAGCACTTAAAGCATCTGGATAATTTTCTCCATATGCAATTATTATATTTTTAGGCTTTTCCTCACCTAAAAATGCCTTACTTGCATTTATCGAAGTCTGATATCTGTCTTGTCCAAATATCCTGTTTTCGCTCATTCCCGCAGCCTTTGCATTGGAAGCTATTCCACCTGCGATTATAGTAGTTAGTAATACACTTAGAATATACTTATTTCTTTTCATCAATTTAGCTCTCCTTTTTTATAATTAATCATTTCACTAGTTAATAAACAAAGGCTCCAAGATAATATATTAGCCTATTATTAAAGTGATTAAACAATCAATAGAAGTTAGAGCCTTCAAATAAAAGATTATCATAAGTTTTGAACGCCTGAAAGGCTTTATTACTGTTAGATCTGCCATCATTGATGATATCTGTGAGAAAATAACAATAAAAATAGATTTTTAAAAAAACTCAAAAAAGTTTCAATGTAAACCTTTAGATTTATTATGAAAAATAAAATTTTGCTTTTATAATCTTGCATATTTCAAAATATATGATAAAATTTTTATTAATATGTTAATATAAATCACTTTATTGAGCACCCTATAAATTTTAATAACATTTACCTTATTTCCGTAAAATTTTAGGTAGCAACAAAAGATGATTCATTTACACTTTAAAAAAATCAATTACACTCAGCATGCACTTTTTGTGTATTACACAAATATTTATATAAAATAATTGAATGGGGGCTAAAAATATGACATTTAGTTTAGGTTTTCCTTCAAAACAAGGATTGTACGATCCAGCTAATGAGAAGGATGCTTGCGGTCTAGGGTTTGTAGCAAGTATAAAAGGAGAAAAAACCCACGATATCGTAAAGAAAGGTATACAGATCTTAGTTAACTTAACCCACAGAGGGGCAGTGGGTTCAGATCCTAAGACTGGTGATGGTGCAGGAATACTTGTACAGATTCCTGATGAATTTTTTAGAATAAGCTGTGATAATTTAGGCATAGAACTGCCTAAAGCTAACGAATATGGAGTTGGCATGGCATTCTTTCCTAGAGAAACCGCTTTGAGGCTTCAATGTGAAGGAATACTAGAAAGAACAGCTGAAGAAGAAGGTCAAAAGGTTTTAGGCTGGAGAGATGTACCTGTTGACAGTAGAACTATTGGTGAAACAGCAAAAGGTACAAGACCGATAATAAAACAGATATTTATAGGCAAAAATGCCGAAACTCAAACGGAATTTGAAAGAAAGCTTTATATCATTAGAAAAAAAGCTGAAAATGAGGTACAAAAGCTTTTAAAGGGTTCAGGTAAATCCTTTTATATATGCAGTCTTTCAAGTAAAACAGTAATTTATAAAGGACTATTACTAGCAGATCAAATAAAGAGTTTCTATATTGATTTAAATGATATTAATTTTAAAAGTGCTATTTCTTTAGTACATCAGAGATTTAGTACAAATACCTTCCCTACCTGGGATTTGGCACAGCCATTTAGATTTCTTGCACATAATGGTGAAATAAATACTATAAGAGGAAATAGAAACTGGATGCACGCTCGTGAGGGAATACTTCGTTCTGAAGTCTTTGGACGGGACCTAAATAAACTTTTTCCAATAATAAGTGCTGGAGGCAGCGACTCTGCTTCTCTTGATAATGCACTTGAGTTATTATACCAGGATGGCAGACCTCTCGCTCATTCAATGATGATGCTTATTCCTGAAGCATGGCATGGTAATGATGAGATGGAAGATTACAAAAAAGCCTTTTACGAATACCACGGTTCCTTACTAGAACCCTGGGACGGTCCAGCAGCTGTTGCTTTCTGTGATGGTGTTCAAGTTGGCGCAACTCTTGATAGAAATGGATTAAGACCTGCAAGATATGTTATAACAAAAGGCGGCCTTGTAGTGCTGGCATCAGAAGCTGGAGTACTAGAATTTAATCCTGAGGAAATTGCTGAAAAAGGTAAGCTTAAGTCAGGTAAGATGTTTTTAGTTGATACAGTACAAGAAAAGATTATAACTGATGAAGATTTAAAAACACAAATATGTCAAAGTGAACCGTACAGAGAGGCACTTGATAAATTAAAGTTTACTCTAGATATGTTTGAAGAGGTTAAAACAGCAAATGGTGAGTCGAGTCCAGAAGTATTAAAGGAAAAACAGCAAGCCTTTGGATATACTCTTGAAGATTTAAGAATAATATTAGGCACTATGGCAACAGATGCACATGAACCTATTGGCTCTATGGGAAATGATACTCCCCTTGCAGTGCTTTCAAATAAAAATCAGCTGCTTTTTTCATATTTTAAACAACTTTTTGCTCAGGTTACTAATCCTCCTATAGATCCTATAAGAGAAGAATTGGTAACATCTCTTGTTAATTATATTGGTTCTCAAGAAAATATTTTATTTAGTAAAAGCCTGAAAGAGTCTTTTATAGAACTTGATAGTCCTATATTAACTAATTCTGAAATAGCTAAAATAAAAAGCCTTAGAAACAAGGATTTTAAGACTACAACTGTTCCTATTACTTTTAAATATGATACAGGCATAGAAGGTTTTAAGGAGGCACTTAAAAAAATCTGTGAGAGAGCTTCAGAGAGAATAAAAGAAGGCTATAATATCTTGGTACTTAGTGACAAAAATGTAGATTCCTACGAAGCTGCAATTCCTAGTTTGCTGGCTGTTTCAGCAATGCAGCATTATTTAATTAAAGAAAAAACCCGCACAAAGGTTTCAATTATAGTTGAAACTGGAGAAGCAAGAGAAACAATGCATTTTGCCCTACTTATAGGTTATGGTGCTACTGCAGTTAACCCTTATCTGGCATTTGAAACCATAGATGAAATGGTTAAAGATAAGGATATTACTGGTGTGGATCCTGACAAAGCCGTTAAAAACTATATTTATGCAATAAATCACGGCTTACTTAAATTATTATCCAAAATGGGTATATCCACTCTTCAGAGTTACCATGGTGCTCAAATATTTGAAGCACTAGGCCTTGACTCCAAGTTCATAGATAAATATTTTGAAGGCACTCCTTCAAGAATAGGCGGTATAGGCATTGATATAGTTGCTCAAGAAGTTCTTTCAAGACATAAAAATGCTTTTAATAAAATAAGAAAACCTATTTCAGAGCTTGCTGTAGGAGGACACTACTCTTGGAGAAAAGAAGGTGAATTCCATCTTAACAATCCAGAAACCATATATAGACTTCAAGTTGCCACTAGAACAAATAATTATTCTTTATACAAGGAATATTCACAAATAATTAATGAACAGGATAAGAACCTATGTACAATAAGAGGATTGCTTAATATCAGAGAAGGAAATGAAATTCCAATAGAGGAAGTTGAACCACTAAGTGAAATAATGAAAAGATTCTGCACAGGAGCTATGTCCTTCGGTTCTATAAGCAAGGAAGCCCATGAAACTATGGCTATAGCTATGAACAGAATAGGTGGAAGAAGTAACTCAGGAGAAGGCGGCGAAGATCCTGACAGATATGTTGTGGATCCTAAAGGTGATCTTAGAAGAAGTGCTATAAAGCAAGTAGCATCAGCACGTTTCGGTGTAACCACTGAATATCTTGTTAATGCTGATGAACTGCAAATAAAAATGGCTCAGGGTGCAAAGCCAGGTGAAGGCGGTCAGCTTCCAGGCAATAAAGTTTGTGAGGACATTGCAAGAACTAGACACTCAACACCAGGAATAGATCTTATTTCTCCACCACCACACCACGATATTTATTCTATAGAAGATTTAGCACAGTTGATTTACGATTTAAAAAATGTAAATCCTGCAGCTAATATAAGTGTAAAACTAGTTTCTGAGGTTGGCGTAGGTACAGTTGCAGCTGGAGTTGCTAAAGCTCATGCAGATTTAATATTAATAAGTGGACATGATGGTGGTACAGGAGCATCACCGGTTTCTTCTATAAAACATGCCGGTATACCATGGGAACTTGGTTTATCTGAAACACAACAAGTACTTCTTTTAAATAATTTAAGAAGCAGAGTAAGAATACAAACGGATGGTCAGTTAAAAACCGGCAGGGATGTAGTAATAGCATCTTTACTTGGAGCTGAAGAATTTGGCTTTGCAACTACTGCTCTTATAGTAATGGGATGTACTATGCTTAGAAACTGCCACTTAAATACCTGCGAAATGGGTATAGCTACACACGATCCTGAACTTAGAAAGAATTTTAAGGGAAAACCAGAATACATCATAAACTTCTTTACCTTTATTGCACAAGAGGTTAGAGAATACATGGCAAAGCTTGGCTTTAGAACAGTGAATGAAATGGTAGGCAGAGTTGATATGTTAGAGACAAAAGCTGCTATTAGCCACTTTAAAGCTAAAGGACTAGATTTGTCCCCTATTTTGTATAAACCATATATGCCAAAAAGAATTAAGCCTTATTGTTCAATTGCGCAGGATCATGGTCTTGATGATGCTATGGATCATAAGCTTATTCAAGTGGCAGATAAGGCAATAACAGAAAAATTAAAAGTTAGATCAGATTTTGAAATAAAGAATGTAAATCGTTCAGTAGGTGTTATGCTTAGTGGAGCAATAGCTAAAAAATATGGACGCTCCGGACTTCCTGAAGATACAATTGTATTTAACTTTAAAGGTTCAGCAGGACAAAGTTTTGGTGCTTTTGGAATTAAAGGACTTACCCTAGTGCTTGAAGGTGAAGCCAATGATTATGTAGGTAAAGGACTATCTGGCGCTAAGATAATTATTAAGACTCCTAAAGAAGCAACTTTTGTGCAGGAGGATAATGTTATTGCTGGAAACACTATTTTATATGGTGCAACTTCTGGTAAAGCATTTATAAATGGTGCCGTAGGTGAAAGATTTGCAGTAAGAAACAGTGGTGCTTCTGCTATAGTAGAAGGCGTTGGTGCTCATTGCTGTGAATATATGACTGGTGGAAAAGTAATTGTCATTGGACAGACAGGAAGAAACTTTGCTGCAGGTATGAGTGGCGGTATAGCTTACGTACTTGATGAAGATGATTCTTTCAGTAAAAAATGCAACATGGAAATGGTAGAAGTTTCAGAACTTGCCAGCGGTGAGGATATAGACACAGTATTTGATTTTGTGAAAGAACATTATGAGTATACAAACAGTGTAAAGGCTAAACAAATATTAGACAATTGGGATAGTTACAAGATTAAATTTAAGAAAATAATACCTACTGCATATAAACTTATACTAGAACAAACAAGAGAAGAAGCAGCAATTGCTGCTAACATGTAAGGGAGGTGTCGTTATGGGTAAAGTAACAGGTTTTAAGGAATATGAAAGAGAAAATCCCAAAAGACGTCCAGTAAAGGAAAGAATTAAGGATTATAAAGAAGTATATCATAGACTTCCTGAAGACAAATTAAGCCTTCAGGGAGCCAGATGCATGAATTGTGGAACTGCCTTTTGTAACTGGGGATGCCCACTTGGAAACTTAATTCCTGACTGGAATGATTTAGTATACAAAGGTGAATGGTATAAGGCTTATGAAAGACTTTCCCTCACCAACACTTTCCCTGAATTCACTGGAAGAATATGTCCTGCACTTTGTGAGGGCTCATGTACTCTTGGAGTGAACAGAGAACCTGTCTCTGTAAGAGAAATAGAACTTAGTATAATTGAGAAGGCCTTTGAGGAGGGCTGGGTAAAGCCTAACCTTCCAAGAGTCAGAACAGGTATGAAGGTAGCTGTAATAGGATCAGGTCCATCCGGCCTTTCTGCAGCCGCAGAATTAAATTCTGTAGGTCATACTGTTACTGTATTTGAAAGAGCAAATGAAATAGGCGGATTACTGAGATATGGAATACCTGACTTTAAGCTTGAAAAGTATGTAGTAGACCGTAGATTAAATATAATGAAAGAAGAAGGAATAATCTTTAAAACTGGTTTTAATATTGGTGTAAATTACGGAACCAAGCATCTGTTAAAGGAATTTGATGCAGTTATATTAACAGGCGGTTCTACAACCCCTAGAGACCTCAATGTAGAAGGAAGAGAATTTAATGGAGTGCACTTTGCTATGGATTTCCTAGCACAACAAAATAAAAGAGTTAGCGGCAGTGACATCTTAGCTGAAGAAATATCTGCTAAGGGTAAAGTTGTTGTAGTCATCGGCGGCGGAGATACTGGCTCAGACTGCATAGGCACTTCTATAAGACATGGTGCCAAAGCAGTTTATCAATATGAAGTTATGCCTAAGCCGCCTACAGAGAGAGATGATACAATGCCTTGGCCGACTTTTCCAAGAACTCTTAAAACATCAACTTCTCACGAAGAAGGCTGTGTAAGAAAATGGTGCGTAAATACTAAAAAGCTTATTGGAAAAGATGGTGTTATAAAAAAACTTATTGGTTCAGAGGTTGAATGGAAAAACGTAGATGGCAAGTTACAAATGATAGAAGTTCCTGGAACAGAATTTGAGCAAGAAGTGGACTTAGTACTTTTAGCTATGGGCTTCCTTCATCCTCAGCATGAAGGTATGCTGAAAGATCTTGGAGTTAACCTTGACTCAAGAGGCAACGTAATAGTTGACGAAAACTATATGACTTCAAAAGAAGGTATCTTCTCTGCAGGAGATATGAAAAGCGGCCAATCCCTTGTGGTATGGGCTTTAGCTGATGGAAGAAAAATAGCAAGAGAAGTTGACAAGTATCTAATGGGTGAAACCTCATTAAGAGGATAGACCTTTCTATAATTATATAAAATAAAGAAGGGATTGTTGCACATGCAACAATCTCTTTTTAAGTCAGCTATGGAAGTTCCTTTATCTTATTCCAACATCTTTAATAATATCTGTTACATCCTGCCATTTATTTAAAGAATAAATATGAAGTCCATCTATTCCAGCATTTATAAATTTAAAAATTTGTTTTGCTGTATATTCTTTCCCTGCCTTTTTAAAGTCCTCTGGGTTGTCTCCATATCTGCCAATTATTTCTGCTAAATCCCTAGGTATAGAACTTCCATTAGATACAGCCATTCGAATAGTAGGATCTTTTGATAGTACTGGCATAACACCTACATCTATTGGCATTGATATTCCAGCTCTTTTAACTTTTTCTACCCACCAGCAATATTGATCAACATCATGACACAATTGAGTCATAATATAGTCTGCTCCAGCATCTTGTTTAATGCGTAAATGAGCAATATCCTCATCGAAAGAATGTGATTCAAAATGCTTTTCAGGATTACCTGAAACAGCAATGGTGAATTTAGGGAAATTTTTTCTTATATATTGTACTAATTCATTTGCATAGTTAAAATCTCCTCGTGTTCCTTCCCAACCTTTAGGAAAATCTCCTCGCAAAGCTAAAATGTGATCCACTCCCATATCTAAATATCTTTGCAATTCTTTTTTTATCTTTTCTTTTGTGTTTCCAATACAAGTATAGTGGGTAACTGGAATTGATTTTCCACTATCCTTAATAGCTTTACAGATCTCCATATTTCGACCTGCGTTTGTTCCTCCTGCACCATAAGTGCAACTAATAAAATCCGGATTAAACTGATAGAGATGTTCTAGTGTATCTAAAAGTGGTTCTATAGACTTGTCACTTTTAGGAGGAAAGACTTCAAAGGAAAAACTCATTTTTTTCTTCATGATTTCAGTTACTTTCATGCTAAAAACCCCCTTAAATTTATAGTTAATAGTATAAAGATATTAGTTATAAAAGTCTGTAACCTACGTTACTGTTTAGTTAATAAGCTTTACTTTTAGAAGTAGAAGTTTAATACTTTACTTAGACTATATGCTACTAGTCTTCATCAGTAGTGGCATGAACACTTGATGAATAATTACTAGTATTACTACTATTATGAGCTTTAATCTTATAATAATAGGTTTTATTAGATTTCAAGCTATAATCTGTATAACTTGATGTTGTAACCGTATCAATTTTAGAGTATGTGCCAGAAGATGACGTTGCTCTGTAA
>NZ_JAEEGC010000020.1 GCF_019207025.1 Clostridium thailandense
TTTTCTAAAATACTTCGCTAAGAATAATAAAAAAATTTTTATATGTGCTTTCATTTTTGGAAACACATCCCTGCGTATAAGTTAAATGTCTGGTTTTGGTATCTATAATTCTTGACATAGTGAATATAATACATTTTTAATGAAGATTTTGCAAGAATTATTGTTGGTTTATAAAGCACTTAAACTCATCAGTGTATTTTGTAGGAATAAACTCGATTATTTCATATTCAGCAATCTTTTTTTCATAAAATGGGTCTTCTTTGATTATTTTGTGAATTTCCTCAATATCATCAGCATTACAAAGTATAACACCGCCTGTTCTTGGATTTCTCCTACCAGAACATATGAATTTTTTTAAAGAGTAGTACTTTTCTAAATAAGTTATATGTGAATTCAATTCTTTTTCAACCTCTTCAATAGGTTTTACATATTTTAAAATCAAAATAAACATTTTTTATTACCTCCTGTTTTTACCAAACTTCATAATGAATTATTTCTTCAAGATTTTTTCTAGGACGGGCATTTGGTGTTTCATCAGCATATCCAACAGTTACGATACCAACTACATATTTGTCAGAAGGTATATTTAAGAGTGGCCTGATTTCATCCTGGGTAAACCATGCAACCCAGCAAGTGCCTAAGCCTAAACTTTCTGCTTCAAGTAATATATGTTCTATAGAAATTGACGCATCTCTTATTATTTGCTTAACTTCTTCTTCTGGGCTATGTTCATTAATGTCTATAGATATGTTCTCTTTTACTCTAGAACGTATATCAGCTACACACACGATAAAAATTGGAGCAGAGAGCATCCACTTTTGATTGTGAGATACTTGGGATAATTTTTGTTTAGTTAAATCCGATTTTACTATAATAAAATGAGTTGGTTGTGTATTACTGCCACTTGGAGCCAGTCTTGCACTCTCAAGTAATTGAAGAACTTTTTCATCCTCCACTGCTTTATCAGTATACTTTCGTATACTTCTACGGGTTCTAATTTCTTTAATCATAATTTATCTTTAGTGAGAGAGTGTATCACAAGTACGCAAACCCACTAAAGACTCACTTCCTTCCTTTTTATAATCTTCAATATATATGATATATTAATAATTTTGAGAATAATTCGGTAAAAGAGAACATTTTAAATTAATCTATACTAAGAATTGATCATTTCCATAAACATTTCAGGTTTAATTAAATTTTCAAATCCAAATTTTCTATAGAACTCATGTGCATCTTTTGTAGCAAGGCACCATCTTCTTAAGTTTTGTAAATCAGGATATTTAAAAACACATTTGAGAAGCCATACTCCTAAACCTTTATGTCTATACTTATCGTCAATTATAACATCACATAAATATGCAAAGGTAGCATAGTCTGTGATAACCCTTACCAAACCAATTTGTTTATCATTATGAAATAAAGAAAAGCATAATGAGTTTTTTAATGATTTAGTAATTACGTCTCTTTCTCGAGACTTTGCCCAATAAGATTGTCCGAGAAGTGAACTGACAGCATCAATATCTATTTTTTTAGAATCTGTTGTAATATAAAAATCACCTTTTTTATATTCTAGTATTTCATACACACTAATACACCTCTTTTTTAATTTTTAGATTTATTCATGAAGTTATGTTATTTTGTCTTTTGGAACTGTTAATATGGTACAATTAAAGTGTATAATACAAGTGAACTTAGTACAATAACTAAAAAACATAGGTGTCCTAGTACAAAAATGATTAAAAAGGTTTATAGATATAGAGAGGTACGAAAATGAGTAAATATAACGAGATTGTAAATTATATAATAGATGAAATATCAAATAAAAATATAAAGTATGAACAAAAGCTTCCTACGGTAAGGGAGCTTTCTGAGAAATTCCAATGCAGTAAAGTTACTGTGGTAAGAGCTTATGATGAATTGCAGAAAAATCATATAGTTTACTCAATACCTCAAAGCGGGTACTATTTAGTAGAAAATAAGAGAGAACTATACAAGGAGACATGCCAACAAGATGTAATCAATCTTTGCTCAGCTACTCCAGATAAAAGTGTATTACCTTACGAGGAATTTCAACATTGCTTAAATCAGTCCATAGAGATATATAAAGAAAGTCTTTTTTGCTATTCAGATTCAAAAGGACTTCCAAGTTTGATAAATGTACTATTAAAATATTTTCAACAGTATCAGGTATTTTGTAGTATTGATAATGTTTTCATAACTGCCGGATCTCAACAGGCAATAAATATTTTATGCAATATGCCTTTTCCTAATGGAAAAAGTAATGTACTAGTTGAGCAGCCCACTTATAATGGTGTCCTAAAATCATTAGAAATAAACAATACTTCAGTTATAGGAATAGAGAGAAAATTCGGTGGTATAGACTTTGATGAACTTGAAAGAAAGTTTGCAAATTGTAATATAAAGTGCTTTTATACTATTCCAAGATTTCATAATCCATTAGGAACGAGCTATTCTAATGAAGAGAAAAAGCAAATATTAAAATTAGCAGAAAAATATGATGTATATATAATCGAAGATGATTATCTTGCTGACTTAGAAACTAAGAGTAACACTTATCCTATGTATTATCAGGATATATCATCAAAAGTTATATATGTAAAAAGTTTTTCAAAAATACTATTGCCTGGATTAAGAATTGCGGCTGTAGTAGTTCCTAAAATATTAATAAACACCTTTGCTGAATGTAAAAAATGGTCAGACTTAGGTACTTCTGTACTATCTCAAGGAGCTTTGGAAATTTACATAAAAAGTGGAATGTTTGAAGCACATGGAAAAAAGATTAAAAAAATATATTCTGAAAGAATGGGGCTTCTTAAAAAGGAAGCACTATCTATAGCTATACCATATATAAAATGGCATATTCCAGATACAGGATTTTTTTCTTGTATTGAATTTACGAATAATATAAATATAACTGATGTCATTAGGAGAGCTAAGGATAACAACATATATGTTGTTAATATGAACAAGCACTACTTAAAAGAGTATTTAAACAACAATATTTTAAAAATAAGCATTGGCACTGCTGATATAGATAATATAAAGTATGCTATCCCAATTCTTTTAGACGAAATATCTAAGGTTAAAGAGGAAAGTAAGTTTAATGTGGATATTTTTGATATTTAAGGTTACGAACTTGACCATATTATTTTATGAGATTTAAAAGTTAAATTTTAGTTTTATATAAGAAATTTTTGGCAGGATTTTAGGACATTTCATAGAATTATACCAATAAATATCTAAATATGGAGATAACGGTATTAAATTTATGATTTTTAAAAGGACGTGTTAACTTGAATAAGATACAACCTTTTGTAATTAAAGCAAAAATAGCTCCTCCTGTAATAAGTATTAATATGCTAAAAAGAGATAACTTAATTAATAGAGTTCAGCAGTTAAGGGGGAAGAGAATTACTACAATTACGGCACCAGGTGGGTATGGAAAAACTGTTTTGGCTTCTCAGATAGTGAAATATTCTAAAAAACCTTTTGTTTGGTATCAAATCGACAAAGAGGATAATGATCCTGCTATATTTTTTTATTATTTTATTAAAGCTTTTTCAGAGTTTATAAAAGATTTTGACATGGGATTTAATTTTTCTCATAATATAGACAAAGATGCCAATGGTGTTGCTTATAATATAGTAACTTTCTTAATTAGTGAAATTGAAAAAATCAATATGGGAAGAATATATGTAGTGCTAGATGATTTTCATTTTATACAGGATAAAATTATTATAAAATTTTTAAATATGTTTTTAAAGTATATGCCAGAGAAAATACATCTTATAATAGTAGGCAGAAGTTGTTTGGGTGTAGACCTAGCAAAATCTAAAGCATATGGGTATTTAATAGAATTAGATAAAAGTAACCTTATGTTTAGCTATGAAGATTTTATAAGTTTTTATAATTTGCAACCATCATTTGAATTAGATGAAAATCAATGTAAAAATATTTATAACAGAAGTGAAGGATGGCCGATGGCGTTAAATATATTTTTACAGGAATCAGATAAATACTATAGTTATATAAAAGAGTCGAAAGAATCAACTGAGTATAAAGAAAAAGTTTTTTTTAACTTCTTTGTTTCTCAAGTTTTTAATGATTTATCAGAAAGCATACAAAGTTTCTTATTATCTATATCGGTAATTGATAAAATAACACTAGATATTTGTGCTTATGTATCTGGAAATAGAAATGCCGAAGAAATCTTAAACTTTCTTGTGGAAAATAATGTATTTATAAATAGACTTTCCACAAAAGAAAAGGTCTATAGCTGTCATCAGCTATTCAGAGAGTTTTTGCAAGAAAAACTAGGAAATAAGATAAATGTAATGTATAAAAGGGCAGGAGAATACTGCTATTCTATAAAAAAATATTCAGAAGCTATGGAGTATTTAATAAAGAGTAACAATGTAGATTATGCTATTGAAATCTTTAAATTTGCAGGAATTGAATCAGTAAGAAATGTAAGATTAAAAACTGTAGAAAGATGGTTAGCTTATTTTTATACTTCAAATTATAAGGACAATGAGTGGGTGTTGCTTGTGCAGTCCTATATATATGTATATAAGGGAATGTTCAGTAAGGCTGAAAAACTCTTGAATTATGTAATTGATTATTTTTATAAATCAGATACTTGTGGACATTGTATTGCATTAATGATTCAAGCGAGAATATTGTTATATAGACATTCTATAGAAAGTTATATTAACACGGTAGAAGTTGTAATTAGTAAATCAGATGAAATAGACGACTTTACACTCTATGATGCTTTTATACAAAAGGCTTATGGGCATATTATTAAAGGGGATATTAGTGATGCTATTGTAACTTTAAAAGTGGGAATAGAAACTTTGAACAGACGTGGTTCAGATAGATTCGCTATTTTTATACAAAGATACTTAACTGTAGCATATTTTATGAATTTTGAATACTGTAAGGCAATACATTATTATGAAATTACTAATAGTATGTCTTTAGAAGAAATTAACCTTACAGAGTGTTTTTCAGTGGATTTGTATGCTGCAAGAATCTATAGGGATATGGGCAGGCTTGAAGAAGCAAAGAAAATGATGGAAAAAACCATTCGAAGGAAAGAAGCACTTGGATATGTTGAAGATATTTTTGCAGTATATTATCAGCTTGCTACTTTGTACAGGGATATTGGCGATTATGAATCAGCTATGAAATATGCAAATTTATCAGGGGAGCTGTTAAAACAAGGTGGAAATTTAATGGAAATTGCATATCTAGTAAGGGTTCTTAAAGGATTAATCTTGAGTGATAAAGGTGATACAATTCAAGGAATGAAGATAGGTGAAGAAGCGCTTTTAGAACTTATTAATGCAGAATCCAAATTTATGGTAGAAGTAGCATATCATTCAGTTGGAATAATTTCTATAAGAGCTGATAAAATAGAAAAAGCTAAAATATATTTTGAAAATGGCTACAAGCTATCTCAAAAATCAGGTGTAAAATCTATGATTCCAGTATGTGCGGGATTTTTGGCAGGTATATATATAGAAGAAAACTATGAAAAAAGTTTATTTTATACAAAGCAGTCTTTAGAACTTTCAGCAAAGCAAAATTATATTCAAGTATATATTACAAATTCTGAAATGAACGAATGTTTAGTCATTGGGTTAATTCATAATATAGAATTAGATTTTATATCAAAAATAATTTATAAACTTAATGTAGATAGAAAAAAGGAAATTATTAAACTACTAAAAAGATATGGCAATGAAGAGTGTTTGGAAAAGTTACACAAAATTATTAAGTTAGATGAAAAAATTTTAGATGATGTTGATAATAAAATTGATATAGCTTTTTTAAAGTTATATGGTGAAAAGGAGAACTGCTTTGTTGAAATTTTTAAGAAATTAAATCCACCATTTACACCATGTATAATTGTAGCTTGTTTTGGAAACTTCAGAATTTATGCTCCTTTAATTGAAGAGGGACGTATTAAATGGCGTACTAATAAATCCAAAGAACTTTTAGCTTATTTTATAGATAATAAGGATAAGGAATTGTCTACAGAGGTAATATTGACAGATGTTTGGCAGGACGTTCCTGTAGATAAAGCGAGAAATATTTTTTATACAAATATAGCTTTAGTAAGACAGATTCTAAAGAAATGCAATCTTTCACAAAACTTACAAAAGGTACAATCAGGATATATCTTTAGAGGTTCAGGAATATATTGTGATTCATGGATTATAAGAGAGAAAATAAAAGATATTGAGAACTTAGATGATAGAATTAAGGAAAAGTTTTTAGATGCTTTGAGAAAAGGTTATCTTAAAGATATATATTCAGAGTGGGCAATAGAGCAAAGAATGGAATATGAAAAATTATGTGATAAAATATTATAAAAAAATGTGTAAATGAGGCGAAAATTAACTTTTTTGTCTTATTTTTTTGGGAAATGTTTGGGTTAATGTGATAAAGTTGTAATATTAAATAAAATTCAATCGGTGTATAGAATTATAAACTATATATTGGGAGGAGATGTAAAAATGGATAAGTACAATCTTTTCATAAAAATTAATTATAAAAACAAAAAGATTGAAGAAATTGTTCAAAGTAACACAAGGGTGAACAATGGAAACATAAAGGCAAGTAAGTATTTAATAGGCGGAGGAGTATATAACAGAAAAGGTGGTACAATTATATTTACAGCAAAAAACCTGGATGAAGTTAAAAATATAGCTAAAGGTAAACCCCTATTAAAAGATATATCATATAATTATAGTGTAGCAGTTATTCCAAAAGAAATTTAGAAATTACTATCTTAACATAGAAGATTGAGATTATAAGATAATGAATCATTAGAGAGTATTAAGCTATTCGAAACCCACAAGATAAAATAGTTATAATTCTAGATATGAACTTATTAACCTCATTTCAACTAATTCTAAAAAAAGACTAAAACATAGAGAAAAAACTTATAAAAATTTATATGACGTTGCGGGCGAAGCTATGACTCTTACTAGCCGGGCTATATTAGATACTAACGGTCAAAAGTAAACTTATGCTCTGGTTGATGTTGCCAAGTCTCAACACTATAAAAACTTTTATATGTGCTTTCAACTTTGGTAACATCTACCTTAGTATAAGTTTACTTTTTGGTGTGGGTATCTGTGTAAGTGTATCAGAGTCATTTTTACTGTTTTTCAAATATGAGTAACTGGGCTGTCTAGCAGTGCCTTTGTTTCTCCCACCATCCAAATGCAACTATTACTTTATCACGGTTTGGACTTTCTGATTTTATTACTAAGACATAGTTTCCACCTGGAGGTTCTATAAATTTTCCGTCTTCTTCGGCTACTAGGGTTGAATTAGGTGGTACTATTCTCCGATATACATTAATTCCACATTTAGGAGTTGTTGTGATAGAGCTTACAAATCTAATGTTTACTTTGTTTTTTGGAAGTGGATTTAAAGCAGTGTTTGTTGCAGAAACATTATGAGATACATGCCATTTTTCTGGAAGATTGGTATTGAGCCATATTTCAGCAGTTAAATAGTCATCGGAAAAATTTGAAATGGTAAATACATTTACATATAAATTAATATTTGAATTACGTGGATTTACTAAACCAGCCCATGCAATTGATTTATTTCCTACTATTAAAGTTTCTGTTTGACCTACAAAGTATTTTCCCTGTATTGATTCAAATAATGAAACGGGTATACTAACTACCTTTTGCGGATTAGTACTTTTGTTGCTTATGATATAATCACTATTTTCATGTGACATAAATTACATCTCCCAAGAATTATATTTTCATGCGTATATAAGGCTTGTCTTTTGATATATAGTATTCAGTAAGTAGTTAAATGTTCATTAGTATTGCTATAAAATTATAAGTTTTAAAGATCACAAGGCTGACACACTAGAAGATTATATTGAGGAAGGTAGATCAGTCTTATGTATGAAAATAAGAAATTAAAAAAGGCAACTTGGTAGGAGAGAGTCTATAGAAAATGATACTATATGATTAAGTTATTTGAATGAAGAAGTGATGCATTAGAGTTGAAGTCATATTTGAAGGAATGTTTTGGGTTGGAGTATTCGAACGAATACAGGAAGAAAAATATGAAGTTTCAAGGGTTGTATTTGGTTCTGAGCCAAAGGATTATGAAGTATATGAATTTATGATGAAAAACTTTTATAAGCTAAAATTCAGTAATTCTATATTACTGGGTAATATTGATGAGGCTAAGGAAAAGAAGATAAATCAAAAAAGGCTTCAAAGGAAAATCAAAAAAGAAACAGAAAACAAGGGAATAGGAACTAAAGCACAGCTTGCAATGAAACTGCAGTACGAAAGAATTAAAGTAGAGAGAAAAAAATTTTCAAAAGAGCAAAAAGAAGAAAAAAAAAGAGACAATTCGAGATAAGACAGCAAAAGAAATTTGAAAAGCATAAAGGTCATTAGTATTAAGGTTCTATCTAAAAAGGTAGAGCCTTTTTTAGCTGTTAAATAATATTTTAATTAAAATGAATATCTCTTTAGAAAAACGAAGAAAAGAATATATATTATAGTTATTTAGACTATAATATGAGGTAAAACGTATTTAAAGAATATTGCTATTTTATTATGTTTGTTCTACTATATGTATAACAAAAGATTTGTATAATTATTTCATAACACAGATTTAAGTAGCTAAAATAGAGTAATAAAGAATTAATAATACAAACTTTGGTTACTATATAGGATGAAGGACAAACTATTAATATTACGGGAAGGTGTAGAAAGGAAGATATTATATGATAGAATTAATGAATATAAGTAAAAGCTATAATAAAGGCATGAAGGCTGTAGATAACTTGAATCTTACTATAAAAGACGGAGAGATATTTGGATTTTTAGGGCATAATGGTGCTGGAAAAACAACTACCCTTAAGATGATTACAGGTATACTGGAACCAGATGAAGGTGATATAAAGCTTAATGGTGTAAGTATAAAGAAAGAACCGCTCAAAGCTAAGATGGAATTAGGTTATGTGCCGGATAATCCGGATATGTTTCTAAGACTTAAAGGAATTGAATATATAAATTTTATGGCAGATATGTATGAGGTACCATCAGACTTAAGAAACAAAAAAATTGAAAATCTATCTAAGAGATTAGAATTAGACAACGTATTAGATGATAAAATACAGAGTTATTCTCATGGTATGAGACAGAAGATTGTCTTGATGGGCGCATTAATTCATGATCCTTCTATTTGGATACTTGATGAGCCAATGACCGGGCTTGATCCTAAAGCAGCTTTTACCCTTAAGGAAATGATGAAAGAGCATGTATCAAATGGAAAGACAGTTTTTTTCTCAACTCATGTTTTAGAAGTAGCAGAAAAAATATGTGATAAAGTTGCAGTAATCAATAAAGGAAAAATATTATTCAGTGGTACATTAGATGAAATGAGGGAGCATTTCAAAGTTAATGAATCACTTGAAAGCATGTTCTTGGAGATTACACAAAATGAATAAGTATTTTAGCCTTACGAAGATATTCTTAAAAAATTCTTCATCAGGACTTTCGAAGGATGGAAAAAGAAAGCTCCCAAGGACAATATTGCTCTATATTATATTAGCATTATCTTTTTTGCCTCTTGCAGGTATGTTTGCAAGTGTAACAGCTACTTCTTATGAGTTTTTACGGTCTATTAACCAAGAAGGTATCATTTTATCTGCTGCAATGACAGTTTCAAGTGCTATTATATTTGCATTCGGTATATTCTTGGTTATGTCAGTATTTTATTTTTCTTCTGATGTAGAGAATCTTCTGGTATTGCCTGTTAAGCCATCGGTAATTTTGATGTCAAAATTTACTGTGGTTTTAATATATGAATATTTTACAGAAGTTGTAGTGCTTGCACCTGTTATTGTTACTTTTGGGATTAAAAGTGGTGCTGGGTTACTTTATTATATATATGGAATAGTAATATTTTTTACTTTACCTATTGTACCACTTATAATTGGAGCATTAATAAGCATATTAATTATGAGATTTGCAGGATTTACTAAGAATAAAGACAGATTTAAAACTATAGCACAAATGGCTATTTTGGTATTTGTAGTAGGAATTAATTTAGTAACACAGAAGTTAGGTAAGGCAAGTTCAAATGGTCAGGAGATGGCTAGACTTTTGACAGAGGGAAACAATTCATTAATTAAGGTATCATCTAAACTATTCATAAATATTAGGTATGCAGCAGAAGCCTTTATAAATAGCAGCAATATGAGTGGAATTGTGAGCATGCTTATATATTTACTAATTGCAATAATATTTTTAATATTATTTTCAATTTTGGCAGAAGCATTTTATTTAAAAGGCGTTATTGGTATGACACAAACTCAAGCTAGAAGGAAAATGCTTAGTTCAGAAGAAATTGCTAAACAATCGGGCAGGAGATCTAAGATATTCACATATACTGTGAAGGAGCTGAATATTTTATTTAGGACACCTGTATATTTTATGAATTGCGTAGTAATGAACTTTATATGGCCTTTCTTTCTCGTTATACCGTTGATAAGTCAGCCAGAGTCTTTTAAACTTATCAAGAATGCACATGGTTACTTTAATATGTTTATATCTAATGCTAGAACTCTTGGTATAATAGCAGCAGTGATTTTTGCCTCATCAGTAATGCTTACTATGATGAATCCTATTGCAATTACTTCAATTTCTAGAGAAGGAAAAAGTATTTTCATAAATAAGTTTATACCAATGGATTATAAGCAGCAGATACTTTCTAAAGTACTTTCAGCTTTTATAATTAATTTTTCAGGTATACTACTTATGATTCTGATAGTTACTGCAATTGTAAGACCACCAATCTATATTTTTATTGTAAGCATAGTGCTTTCAATTGTAGCAACTATTTTTTCAATATTTGTAGGTATATTTATAGACCTTAATTATCCAAAGCTTGATTGGGATAATGAACAGAGAGCAGTAAAACAAAATTTTAATGTTATAATTGGAATGATTATAGGATTAATTGCTGCGGGGGCTGTAGTATTTATTACGATAAAGCTTAATTTAATATTTAGTATAATATTCCCTTCAATACTTATTATATTTTTGGCTGCAGATGTTATTTTTTACAAAATAGTTACAACAAGAGGAGTTGAACTTTATAGGAATATAGAGTAAATTATAACAGAGACTATATGGAATATAGAAGGGATGATTTATGTGATTACTGATAAGTTTACAACCCGAATAGAGAAACAAGAAGAGTATTTACCAAAATATAGAAAGCAGTCTAATGTTGTAAGCAACATTAGACTGCTTACAATTATATTATCTATTTATTGTACTTATATGACTTTAAAACTTAACTATAATGTATTATATTTGTGTATGAGCTTTTCAGCTTATGCTGCATTCATAGCTTTAGTAATTTGGCATAGAATGATTAAGAATAAAATGGATTTTTCTAAAGAAATTATAAATATAAATAAGAGATATATAGCTAGAATTGATGGAAATTGGATTGATTTTGATGATATCGGCGAGGAATTTATTGACAAAAATCATAGATATTCATCGGATTTAGATATAGTTGGCAAAGAATCTTTATTTCAATTAGTTAACACCACTAATACGCTAAATGGAAGAAATAGTTTGGCTAAATTATTTTTGGAACCAGATTATGATGAGAAAGAAATTCTTTTACGGCAAGAGGCTGTAAAAGAATTAGAGAGTAGATTAGATCTGTGTCAAGAGATGGAGTATATAACAGGTAAATATAAAGATAAGCTGAAAAATCCTCAAAGATTAATTGATTATGCAGAGGATAGCAATGTGGTATTAAAATCGAAAATAGCAAAGAAAATAATATATGCACTTCCTTTAATTACAGTTCCGATTTCAGCAGCAATTATAATTTTTAAAATGAAAGAGATGTATGTTTTGATAGCTGCAATAATTGTTATTCAATTATTAATATGGGGAATTGGAGTTTTAAAAGTTAATAGAATTTTACAATCTGTTGACTATCTTAAGTACAATTTAAGTACATATGTTAGCATATTAAAACTTATAGAAAAACAAGAGTTTAATGCAGAAAGATTAAAAGCTATAAAAGCTAGATTATTTGATGAGAAAGAGTCTTCAATGAATGCGATAAAGGAATTAGATAAGATTTTGGAGAGAATTAATCTAAGATATAATGGTATACTTTATATTTTGTTAAACGCCGTTCTTTTATGGGATTTTCAATGTGCTTTTTCAGTGGAAAATTGGAAGGAAAAGCACGGACATAAGATTTTTGGTTGGCTTGAAGCTATAGGTGAACTTGAAAGTCTTATGAGTTTAAGTGTTTGTATGCATATAAATAATGAGATTTGTTTTCCTACTATAGATAATTTAAATCTAGAGGTAGAAGCAAAAGATTTGGGACATCCGCTTATAAATAGTAATGACAGAGTAGCCAATGATTTAGAAATGAAAAATAATATATTTATAATTTCAGGCTCAAACATGTCAGGAAAAACTACATTTTTAAGAACTATAGGAATTAACTTAGTGTTAGCATATAGTGGAGCTCCAGTATGTGCTAAGGAAATGAGATGTTCCATACTAAATATATTTACATCTATGAGGATAAGCGATGAGCTTAAAAATGGCATATCAACTTTTTATGCTGAACTTATGAGAATAAAAAACATAATTGATTACTCAGCTGAAAAAAGGCAAATGATATTCCTAATTGATGAAATATTCAGAGGAACGAATTCTTTAGATAGAATAATAGGAGCTAAAAACGTATTAGCCAACCTTCATGAAGCCGGAGTAGTTGGAGCATTAACAACTCACGATTTAGAATTGTGTGCCTTAGATAAATATAAAAGAATAAGAAATTATCATTTTTCAGAGTATTATAAAAATAATAAAATATTCTTTGACTATAAAATAAAGATAGGTAAATCCACTACAACAAATGCAAAATATTTAATGAATATAGTTGGTATAAAAATTATAGAGGAATAGAGCATAGAGTTTTTATAGACATCCACGGCCGACACTTAACTCATACTCCGGGATATATTTACATT
>NZ_JAEEGC010000200.1 GCF_019207025.1 Clostridium thailandense
AAGGAGGAATAATAAAATGGGAAAAGCAAAATTTGAAAGAAACAAACCACATGTAAACATAGGAACAATAGGACACGTAGACCACGGTAAGACAACATTAACAGCAGCAATAACAACAGTATTATCAAAAAAAGGATTTGCAGAAGCGTTTGATTATGCAGCAATAGATAAAGCACCAGAAGAAAGAGAAAGAGGAATCACAATCAACACAGCACACGTTGAATATGAAACAGATAACAGACACTATGCACACGTTGACTGTCCAGGACATGCTGACTATGTAAAGAACATGATTACAGGAGCAGCACAAATGGATGGAGCAATACTAGTTGTAAGTGCAGCAGATGGTCCAATGCCACAAACAAGAGAGCATATACTACTAGCATCAAGAGTTGGTGTTAACTATATAGTAGTATTTTTAAATAAAGCAGATATGGTAGACGATCCAGAACTATTAGAATTAGTAGAAATGGAAGTTAGAGAATTATTAAATGAATATGAATTCCCAGGAGATGATACTCCAATAGTAACAGGATCAGCATTAAAAGCATTAGAAAACCCAACAGATGAAGAAGCAACAAAATGCATAATGGAATTAATGGATGCAGTAGACAGCTATATACCAACACCAGAAAGAGCAACTGACAAACCATTCTTAATGCCAGTAGAAGATGTATTCACAATAACAGGAAGAGGAACAGTTGCAACAGGAAGAGTTGAAAGTGGAATACTAAAGGTTGGAGACGAAATCGAAATCGTAGGATTAAAAGAAGAAAAAGGCAAGACTGTATGTACAGGAGTAGAAATGTTCAGAAAGCTTCTTGATCAAGCGATGGCAGGAGATAACATAGGAGCATTATTAAGAGGTGTTCAAAGAACAGACATCGAAAGAGGTCAGGTATTATCAAAACCAGGTTCAGTACACCCACACAAGAAATTCGTAGGTCAAGTATACGTACTTAAAAAAGAAGAAGGCGGAAGACACACTCCATTCTTTGATGGATACAGACCACAATTTTACTTCAGAACAACAGACGTTACAGGAAGCATCAAATTACCAGACGGAATGGAAATGGTAATGCCAGGAGACCACATTGACATGAATGTTGAATTAATCACTCCAGTAGCAATGGATGAAGGATTAAGATTTGCTATTAGAGAAGGTGGAAGAACAGTAGGTTCAGGAGTTGTTTCTACTATAGTTGAGTAATT
>NZ_JAEEGC010000201.1 GCF_019207025.1 Clostridium thailandense
GCATAATTTTTCTCTCCTTTACGCTTTGTTAGTTTTGTTATTGTAGATTGAAATTTATGAATAAAAACCAAGAGGTAAAAAGTAAGAAGTAATAATCTTAGTTCTTAGTTTTTATTTATCAATAAATTAACTGTTTTTAAAACATTTGTCTCTTTTTTCTATAAATGCTGTCATACCTTCCTTTTGATCATCTGTTGAAAAACATTGTCCAAATACTTCTGCCTCATAAGCAATTCCAGTGTCTATATCACACTGCATTCCTTTATTTATAGCTGCTTTGCAAAGTTTTACTGCTATTGGAGCTTGAGCTGCTATAGTGTTTGCTAAGTTCTTAACTTCATCCATTAATTGTTCTGGCTCAACTACTCTATTTACTAATCCTATTCTTAAAGCTTCCTTGGCATCTACTATTTTCCCTGTGAAAATAAGTTCCTTCGCCATTCCTTCACCAACAAGTCTTGGTAATCTTTGAGTTCCTCCAAAGCCTGGAGTTATTCCAAGACCTGATTCAGGCTGTCCAAATTTTGCTTTTACTGAAGCTATTCTAATGTCACAAGCCATTGATAGCTCACAACCTCCACCTAAAGCAAAACCATTTACTGCCGCAATTACTGGTTTACCCATATTTTCTAATTTTCGGAATACTTTATTCCCAAGTATTCCAAATTCTCTTCCTTCAATAGTATTAAGGTCCTTCATTTCGGATATGTCTGCTCCTGCTACAAAAGCCTTTCCTTCTCCAGTAATGATTACAGCTAGAATTTCTTTATCTGCATATAAAGCATCAAAAGCAGTATCTAATTCTCTTAAAGTTTCTGAATTTAGTGCATTTAAAGCCTTAGGTCTATTGAGTGTCACTATCCCAATTTTCCCCTCTTTTACAAAAGTTATATTTTTAAATTCCATATTCATTCCTCCTCTGAATATAAATAATTTATTATCAGTATTCCCCTAAATTTAATATGTTTTTATGATCAAATGCCAACTTAAATACTTTTTATTAAAACTACTTAATTTTTTCAATGTATTTTATATTGATTTTTGGTAATATGGCCTTATGGTCATACCATAAGGCTATCATTTTTTTAATATTCAACATAATTTAAAGCTTCAAAATATATAAAAACCTATAAAACGATTACAACAACTGCACAAAACTTTAATTGATCATATTATCGGCTCTATCATTGCAAATTCAAAAGCTACTAAATTATATCAATTGAAATTTTCAAGCAAATTATTATAAATAAAATAATAAAAAGTAAGGATCACATACTCATTTTTAAGATTGGCAGTATGGTATGACCACTTAACGGTTTCAATATTAGCACAATATTCATAAAATTACCATAATAGTTATTTTATTAACACTAGCAGATGAGCTATGTAAATTTATGTAAACGTTGTATTAATGGCATTTTACTACTACTATTTCTTCTAATAAAAAAATTTTTTTTTTAAAACTTTGATAGTCCTGAAAAGTCAATTCTTGTTATTTTTTTAACATTTATATCTAATTTCTATTATCTTACACTAATCTGTAACTTCTATGCTCCTTAAAAATAAATCTTTCATACACTATAAATATATTTATCACCCAAAGATTTTATGTATAAGCTTGCTAACAAAAAATCAGATGCAAAAATAACTTTATTCTTGCATCTGATTTTTTAATTTTTATTATATAAAATTTAATATAGATAGCCCTACCAGACATTTATTTTATTCTATTTACTATATCATTTAAAGTATCATCACTTATGTTCGCATTTCCACCTAAGGTATATAAAGTATTTGCCTTATTGTTTCTTAATAAAGTTGCTATGGAGATATTATTTGAGCTTTCTTCATAACCATTATATGAACCGCTACCAATTAAAAATATAGGACTATTATTCAAAGCAGCAAATGCTGACCCACTTAATGCATCTGGAAAATCCTTGCCAGAAGTCAAAATTGACTTGCTAAAATCAATTTCCTTTGAAAAGGTATCTATTATATTCAAATTTCTGATATATTTATTGTCGCCACCTATCCTCTGCACATTAGGAAACTTTGAAGCAACAGCATCACTTATTATATCCGTATAGCCTAATACATAGGTTATAGGAATAGAGTTGTTTGATATAAATTGTTCCTGTACTGAATTTAATACATCTTTTTGTGCCAATATTATGGGCATCTGCAATTTACCTGCTATAGGTGCTATAGATAAAGCATCCCCATAATCCTCACCAGTAGTTACTATAACGCCATTTGATGTTCCTATTTTCTTTGCTATCTCTATAGAGGTTTCATATCTAGTTGCACCAGATAGTCTAATAATATCTAATCCTTTAGCTTTTATAGCATTCTCCACCTCTGAGGATAGCGACGCAAGTCCACCTATTAGTATTGCATGTTTAGCCTGCAGTCTATCTATCTCTGAGGATACTTGTGACAGTAAACTGTCATGGGTATTTAACAATATTGGAGCATTATACTTTTTGGCTAAAGGTGCTGCACTTAAAGAATCTGGAAAAGCTTCTCCTGAAGCTATTACTACATAATCACTTTGTTTCCAACCTTCCTCACATATTTTTGCAGATGTTTCATATCTATTAGAGCCAAATATCCTATTAGTGGCTATGACAGTATCTGTAGTGTTGGTTGAATATTTTTCATATAATTTCATGTATTCTACGATAATATCTATCGCTCCTTGTCTCATTTCCTTCACAAGCGTCTTATCATTTAAAACACTCTCTGTATTAGTCCAAACCATTCCCCAATCGCCACTCATAGAAGCTTGTCCTTTTATAATACTTCTAACTATCGCAATTGTAAAACTAGTCCTATTTTTTTCATAAGCTTTTTCCATTAATGACTCTGCCTTATTCACATCAAAATAGTTGTCTAAAGCCATCATATAACTTATACAAAAAAGTTCATCTCCAGATAATGACTGCATATCTAGTTTGTCTATATCTTTCGAATATATTAGACTAACATAAGATTTAGCATTACTTTTACCATCAAAATTCCAGCCTAATGCATTAATAACCGCCGCTTTAACATCAATAGGATTTGTACTTGAGTGTAAATAGTTAGCTATCTCTTGATTAATAATTCCTTTTTCCTCAGCTTTTTTTACAATATTGACATCAGTATAAGCTTTGTAAAAATTAGTAGATGTTAGTGGTGAATCCGCAAATACAATAATCGGATTCATTGAAAAAAGTATTCCCACCGTAATAAATAGACCTAAGACATAGTTTTTAATACGCATTTCTTATCCCCCTTATTTTACCGTATTTACCCATATTATACACTAAAAATAATACTACTACAATTTTTTAATCAAAGCTGTATGATAGCAATTATATTGTAGAAGAAACTTTTACTCCACAGTATTTTAATCACGAGTTTCTTCAGAGCTGCTAGTATTTATAGGTATTTCCTTTCCTAAAAATTGGGGTTTAGGTCTTGATATGTTAACTGAAATAAAATCTTTATAGATAGCTAAACTTTCTCTTATTTTATATTTTATTATATCTACATAAATATGCTTGTCCGCTTTTACTCCATAGGCTTCTATTCCCATTCCTCTTGCAGAGTATACTGCTCTTTTAAGATGGTAATCCTGCGTTACTATTACAGCACTATCTACTTTAAATATATACTTTGCTCTATAAATACTTTCATAGGTACTAAAGCCTGCATGATCTAAAAATATACTAGAAGCTTTAATCCCCTTCTGTTCTATGTATTTTCTCATATTATTGACTTCATCATATTGTAAATTTCCATGGTCACCAGTTACTAATATCTTAAGATTACTATTTTTTTTATATATTTCTAGAGCAGTATCAACTCTATCCTTTAATATATCACTTAACCTTCCGTCAGGATATACATAGGCTCCTGGAATAATTATACACTCCACATTAGGAACAAATTGTTTGTCTACTATATATTTATTCGCTTTACTTATTACCCAGAAATTAACACATAAAAATTGAAAGGAAAAAATTAATAGAACTATAAAAATCAACTTAAGGGTTTTTATTTTTGTAAAAATCTTTCTAATTCTTATAATAGTCTCCCCCAATCAATAATTGATATTTTGAACTTGTTAAATACAGAGTTTTATTACACTAAATCTATTTTCATATCTTCTAAAGTTACATTAGGATTTTTATATCTTCCTTTGCTTTCTGTAACTTTACCATATTGAATAGCTTTAACTGGACAAAGATTAATACACGCTAGACATTGACTGCATTCCTTTCCCCATTTAGGCTTTCCTTCAACTTTTATAGATTGACAGTTACATACACTTGCACATATACCGCAACCTGTACAGTTATCTTTAGCATAAAACTTTTTAGTACTTATACCTTTATTAAACAATGGATTCACTATACTAGTTAAAATTCCCATCATAATTCCCTTTTCAACTTTAAAAACATTTTTCTCTCTCTTATTTATAATATTGTTTATACTTTTTAACTCTTCTTCAGCAGCTGAAAGCTTTTTCTCCTCATTAGACTTAGATTCGACATTTCCCATTATTATGTAGTTACTTGGCATAACCAGAGAGAACCCACCATCTAAATGTAAATTTTTTTCTCTTAAACTTTTCTCTAAAATTTTTATAGTATTTCCAATACTGCCACCACAAGTTACTACTGAAAAGATGTAATTATTTTTATAATTATTTAGATTCATTTTATAAATAAAATCAAGTACCATCTTTGGTGGCCCCCATGCATATACTGGGTATACAAAACCTATTATTTCATCATCTTTAAGGTTATATTCAAAGCCACCATTTTTGCTATTCATCATAGCTGCTATAGAAACTAGTTCTTCATTATTTTCCACTGCAATGTTTTTAGCCACTTGAAGTGAATTTCCTGTTCCTGAAAAATAAAATATCATTTTATCGCCCCTTTTTTATTAAATCTATTGAATTATTGCTTAAATCAAGGTTTCTTAACTTAATTAGTCTTTTTATTATATACTAAAATCCTTTTGAATAATACCAAACGTAAGCTTTAGCTTGAATATTCCTTTACTCATACTCATTTGAGTGCAAACTTTTACAAATATTTCTAAATCACGAATTGTCAATTGAAGCCCCTCATTCTATATAGTTAAGTATTTACTAATCATTATACCGTATTATTCATATTTTACAAAATATTATGGAGATGATACCATAAAGACAAGTAAATGTCTTGATTAAAGGAGATGTAAATTATACAAAAAATAATGATTCTTGTCATTGATGGGTACTCTCCAGAGTATTTTATGAATATAGCTCCAAATGAAAGGTGGTTTAGCAATGAAGATTCTCATAGTTGGATATTTTACCGAGACCTCAAAATCAAATATTGTAAATCATTTTCCAGAAGACTGGGACATTGTAATTGTCCCGCCAGGAAAAGAAATGCTGCATCATATTGAAGATTGCCAGGTAATTATACCTGAACATATTAAGGTGGACAGCAGCCTGCTTTCTATAGCAAAAAAATTAAAATTGGTACAGACGGGTGCAGGATTTGATAATGTAGATATCGATGCCTGCACGAAGTTCGGCATTTGGGCGGCCAATGCTGCAGGAGTGAATGCACAAGCAGTGGCCGAGCACGTAATGGCACTGATATTGTCTTATTATAAAAATATACCCTTTCTTGATTCTTTTATGAAAAACAGGATAGACGAAAATCAATTGGACTATACAGGAAGTGAATTAAAAGGAAAAACCATTGGAATTATCGGCTTGGGCGCCGTCGGTAAAAGAGTAGCTGAGTTTTGCAGGGTTTTTGATATAAATGTGCTAGCTTATGCTAGAAATGCCGCTGTACAGTCTGACGGTTTTGTTAAAATGACGGATTTCGATACCCTTGTAAGCACATCGGACATAGTAAGTGTGCATGTGTCCTTAAATCAGCAGACCAAACAACTGATCAACAAAGCAGTATTCAAGAAAATGAAGAACACCGCACTTTTTATCAATACAGCCCGCGGTGGAATTGTCAATGAAAGAGACTTGATAGATGCATTAAAAAACAGGGACATTTCAGGTGCATGCCTGGATGTGTTTGAATCCGAACCGCTTCCAATTGACAGTGAGCTTCGGAATCTTAGCAATGTGATACTTACTCCACACACGGCTGGCATGCCTGACGGCCTAAAATTCCACAAAAAAAGATATGATTTCTTTGTAAATAATATAAAACGTGTAGAGAATGGTGATGAGCCTGAAAACAAGCTCAATCAGTTATTATAGCTTTGGTACAATAAAAATAAGAGGCCTTTATTCTAATTTATCTCTGAGCATCATATAAGCTTAAAACAAATAACATAGATGTGTATTTTATGTTTAAATAGAAATTTAACAAGCCTGTTAGTAAGCTGGGCTGTCACACTTATAGATAACCACACCAGACACTTAACTTATACTATAAGAATTATTGGTAATACTTAGAAAATATGAATATATTTCTAGAGGACAATTGACAAAGGACATAGGACAGTTAAGGTAAGTTTTCTTCCTTACGTCAGAAAGCTAATTTATTTTTTTAGGCTTGTTTTGTGAGTGTAAAACATCGCTTATTCAAATACTCAGAAAGTAGAAGTTCCTTTCAAATTAAAGATTTTTCGTAGTGTAGCGGAGAAAAATCCTCCTTTACTGTCCTATGTCAATTGTCCTCTGTCCTCTAAAAAAATATTTAATTATTACCAATAATTCTCATAGTATAAGTCTACTTTCTGCCGTACTTACCTAAGTGCGACAGCCCTATTATGTCTATAACCTTTGAAATCATTATATATTTAAACTAAGGATGCTAATAATAACACTTCTTCATTATCTCTGTATATTTCACCAAATTGACTTATTGGCAAAGGATTTCTACCTCGACCTACTTCAATAGTAAAGCCTGGTCTTCTAAATTCTTTAATAAACCAATCTTTGTATCCTGAATAAGAAGTTATTCCAGTTGTTTCTGATAAAATATATCCGCTTACTTCAGAGAATTGTTCACCTATTCTTAAAGATTCAGAAGGAGTTAAGTTGCTATACTGCCAGTAAATGACCTCTCCCTGGCTGTGGTAGGCAATCACTAATCTAAAATTATGACTTCTTGTAAAATTCACCACTGCCTTAGTTTCTGGTTCTGATTCTGGATATGGTCCTGAGTATCTGGTAGGCCCTGGTCCAAAAACACCATATTGTGATTCAGCTTCTTTTGATAACTGCCACAATGCATTGTAGTTGTGATTTAGGTCAACACCCCTTATATTGGCTTCCCAAACCCTTGAAAAATCCGTACTTCCATTATTCCACCTTACTAGATCACTATAAAAAGGATTATTTCTTGATAAACCATTAAGTACTAAATCGACTCCATCAGGATTTACCATAGGCATTATATATATAGTACTTCTACTCCATATATCCCTCACATTATATCCCCTTATGCTGCTTCCCTCCGTGTAAGCATTAGCAAAATTCTCTATAAATTTAGTAAGTAATGGAGTCGTAATCCATTCTAGCGCATGATGAGCTCCATTATAGAAAACCTGATTTGGTCCTGTACCAAGTTTTATATAGTAAAGCTCTCTTCCAAGTACACTTCTGCCAGCACTGCCGATGCTAATAAAAGGATATCTTGCTTTTAAGCCTCGAAGATCACGCTCTAAAATATCATAGGTATAATTTATATTTGTATCAACTACATTTATGCCATATGGAACAACGATGTTTCTGCCATCAACTAAATTATACGAATCTATACCTGGATTGGCAAAAATGATTTTATTTATTGAGGTATAATATCTTCTAGCTATGTTATACAAAGTATCCTCTGGTTTAATAGTATAAATATCATAGCCAAGCATAAATTTCTCTAATATTCTATAGGTAGCAGGGCCTATAATTCCATCTGAAGTTAACCCATTGTTTCTTTGAAATGTTCTTACTGCTTCTTCAGTTTGATTTCCGAAGACTCCATCTACAGAACCAGGATTATATCCTATCTTCATCAAAACTGCTTGTATTTTCATTATTTCTGTTCCACGAGAACCTAATCTATATATGGGCATATTAAACCACCTAAATATTAATTATCTGTATCATTTTATTCTTTTAACTTGAATTAGGTGATTAACATTAGTCTTAAAGTATCTGACATAAAAAGGCATTTGATATTAGGTAATAATTACTATTAATATATGTCTTGAATAAGGATTAAAATTATGTTATTATATTCTTACAGCAAGAGAACAACGAACTTAAAGAGATAATTCGTGATAGATAATGATTCAACAGTGACTTAGAACAATCTGATTTGAGCTAACTAAATCTGTAACAACAGTAGGTGCACGATATACATAGATAATATTTCTGAAATACTCGCTAAGCTCTTATTTTGAACCTACATTTATTTTACGGGAATCCAATAATTAGATGAAGAAATGTACTTTTCTGTGAGTCCTTTTACGGCATTTAAGGCGATTGAGGCATCTATGAGGATACCCACCTATGGAGACATAGGTGTCAAAATTAGAGTACCGATATTTTGGATATTGTTTAGAAATTTCAAGCCAATGCTAAATTTTTAGCATTGGCTTTTTATCTATTGACCAATTACTTATAGATTTTTGAAAATTATTATAATACAATATTTATTACAATTGTATTATAATATCCTGACTTACTGGTGCAACAGCAATTGATTACTAACCTTTTCTTTTGTTTTCAAAAATCTCTACAATGGTTTTTTCGGTGCCAACCATTCCGGGAGATGCAATGCAGCCCATATTTTTCATGGTTTCCTCAGGAGTCTTACCATTAATTCCGTGTACATCATCAATATATATACCGTTCATTGCAAAATCTACAGATTTATAGGCAGAATCTACAGCAACAATTCCTTTCATTGTGCAGCCTTGGTTTCCTCCATCGCATATCATACCAGTAATACTGCTGGCCATATTGTTCAGCACATGAGCCATCATATCTACAGTTCCCCCTCGTAAATAAACCAATGCACATGCCATTCCAGAACCTGCTGCTATTGCACAGCCACAAAAGGCTGAAAGCTTTCCTGAATACTCCTTAATATACATGCAAATTAAATAGCTGAGTGCAGTAGCACGTAAGAGCTGTTCTTCCGTATAGCCATTTACTTTATAAGCTGCATACAAAGGCATGGTAGCTATAATTCCGTGGGCACCAGAGCCTGTAATACTCATTGCCGGCTTATCCAAACCAATTACACGGGCTTCAATTGCTGCATTACACAGTAAAGATGCAGTAGACTGTTCATTTTCAGAGATTTCCTGTCCTCCATTGTTTTTCAGAAGATGTCTGGCAAATGTTGTTCTAGGGTTCTTTACCCCTTCACCATATAACTCCAAATTAACTTTATAAGCTTCTTTTATAAAACTTATTTCCTGAATATCAACAGTTGTAATATAATCGTATAATTGCTTAAGGGTATATTTATGTATAACTAATACTTCTTTTAACAGATCATCATTGCCATCCTTTTTTTCACCTTCTCCTTCCAGTTCTACTTTTCCATTTACAGTAATCTTTGTGATATTGGTATGAGAATCCTGTATGGTAACAACGGCTGTATCAGTTTCAGTAACAACTGTAGCTTCTATAAATATTTTACTTGTAATTCCACTAAGTTCAACTGTGACAACACCAGCCTTTACCAGTTTATGGGCTTCTATATTATCCTCCTCTGTTACGTTTTCCAATGCTTCAAGGCCCTTCTCAGCATTTCCTGCCACGTAACCAAGCGCTGCTGCAAAGACATTGCCAACCTCGCTGCTATTTGGTATACCGCAGGTAAAGGCATTCTTATACATACCACTGTTCATTGCTACATTTATTTTTACCACATTTCCTTTCGTATAGCTTCTTGCTTTTGCTACTGCAAAGGCAATTGCACCTGGTTCTGTTACCCCTAATGCAGGTTTCATATCATTTTTAATTAATTGTGTTAATTCATGCATAAACTATTCCCCCTTAAACTTATATTTCTAATTTAAATTATATACCATTAATTGAATATGTAATATTTAATTTAGATTATACGTTTATACGGTTTCTTATCTTTTTGCCATATCCACATATCTGTCATATCTATACTTTGCATCAGCCTGTGCCTTGATAAATAATTCTTCCGCTTGCTTTGGTGCTAGTTTATATAAGGATGCAAACCTAACTTCACTCATCATAAATTCTTTTAAGTCCTTTGTAGGTGGCTTTGAATCTAAAATAAATGGATTCTTTTCTTCATCCACTAAACCTGGATTATAACGATATAATGACCAATATCCACACTCCACAGCATCTTTTGCCTGAATCTGAGATTTACCCATGCTAGACTTAATTCCATGATTTATACAAGGTGAATATGCAATAATAAGTGAAGGTCCTGGATAATTTTCAGCTTCAATTATAGCTTTAATAGCTTGGTTTTTATCAGCACCCATGGATATTTGGGCTACATATACATAGCCATAGCTCATAGCCATCATTCCTAAATCTTTCTTTCTAGTTCTTTTACCTCCTGAGGCAAATTCTGCAATGGCCGCAGTAGGAGTTGATTTAGAAGACTGACCTCCAGTATTAGAATAAACTTCCGTGTCAAATACCAGTACATTTACGTTTTCTCCAGCTGCTAATACATGATCTAATCCACCATATCCAATATCATAAGCCCATCCGTCACCACCAAATATCCAATGGGATCTTTTAATAAAATAGTCTCTGTTATCATAAATCTTGTTTAAAAGTTCATTATTTCCTTTTCCCTCTGTAAGTACAGCTGCCAATTTATCCGCACGCTCTCTAGTTCCCTCGGAGACATCAAAACCTTCTAGCCATGCCTTTATCGCCTCTTTAACTTTAGCACTAACTCCATTATTAATAGCTTCATGTGCTAAATTCTGTGTGGCAGTTCTCAATTTTTTAACCCCTAAATACATACCAAAGCCATACTCAGCATTATCTTCAAATAGTGAGAATCCCCAGGATGGTCCGAAGCCCTTTTCATTTGTAGTATATGAAACTTGAGGAGATCCACCCCAAACAGTGGAGCATCCTGCAGCGTTGGAAATCATCATTCTGTCACCAAAAAGCTGAGTAACCAATTTTGCATATGGAGTTTCACCACAACCTGCACAAGCTCCTGAAAATTCTATTAATGGTTTAAGAAACTGGCTTCCCTTAACAGTTGCTGCAACATTCTTAGGAATCTCTTTAGAAGCTATGCCTTTAGCAAAATCCCAGTCAGTAATATATTTATTTCTGTTTTCTGCGAGTGGCTTCATATCTATAGCTTTTTCCTTTGCAGGACAGTTAACTACACAGCTGCCACATCCTGTACAATCCTGAGCTGAAATTGCCAGGTGATATTTCATATCCTTAAATCCATTTGCTGGAACAGCTTCAAATCCAGCTGGAGAATTTTTTAATTCCTCACAAGTAAGTAACGTTGGTCTAATTACTGCATGAGGACATATATAAGAGCATTGGTTACACTGGATGCACTTATCTGAATTCCATTTTGGAACAGTTATTGATATCTCACGTTTTTCCCAAGCTGTAATTCCAAGTGGAAATGTACCATCTTCACGTCCATTGAAGGCACTTACAGGCAGCTTATCTCCTTCTTGCCTATTCATAGGAAGTATAACTTTTTCAACAAATTCAGGCATCTTTGGATCTATATGAGTTTTAGCATCTTCCGCTGTCTTCCAAGACTCTGGAACATTTATTTTTCTCATGCTTCCGAAACCTTTATCAATAGCTAAATTGTTCATATCAACTATATTTTGTCCCTTACTTCCATAGGATTTTTCAACTTCTTTTTTCAGAAGCTTTCCAACTTCCTCAACTGGAATGATTTGAGCAAGCTTAAAGAAGGCTGCCTGCATTACCATGTTTATTCTTCCGCCAAGTCCAATTTCCCTAGCTATGTCTACAGCATCTATTGTATAGAATTCAACATTATTATTTGCAATAGCTCTCTTTAAACTAGCAGGTAATTGCCTTTCTAATTCTTCTTCACTCCAAATGCAATTTAGCAAGAACTTACCATTCTTTTTTATTCCTGCTAGTAATTCATACTTATTTACATATGCTTGGTTATGGCATGCTATAAAATCTGCATTAGTGATTTCATAAGGCTCTTTAATAGGATTTTCTCCAAATCTAAGATGGGATACAGTCAATCCTCCAGATTTTTTAGAATCATATGCAAAATATGCTTGAGCATAGTGATCTGTATTGTTGCCAATTATTTTTATAGCTGACTTATTTGCACTAACTGTTCCATCTGACCCATAGCCCCAAAACTTACAAGCTATTGTTCCTTCAGGTGTTGGATTTATACTTTCCTTACTTAATGGCAATGATTTAAAGGTTACATCATCAATGATACTAACTGTAAAATCATTCATTGGCTTGTCTAATTTTAGATTATTGAAAACTGATAATACATCATTTGGTTTAAAATCTTTTGAGCTTAGTCCATATCTTCCACCTACGATAAGCGGAGCATTTCCAGCATTATAGAATGCATTTCTAACATCAATATATAAAGGTTCTCCATTTGAACCAGGTTCTTTTGTTCTGTCAAGAACAGCAATTTTTTTAACAGACTTTGGAATTGCTTTTAAAAGATATTCTGGAACAAAAGGTCTATAAAGATGAACCTCTACTAAACCTACTTTTTCTCCTTTACTGTTTAAGTAGTCCACAACTTCATTAATTGTTTCACAGCCTGAACCCATAGCTACAATAATATTCTCAGCATCTTCAGCTCCATAATAGTTAAATAACTTATAATTTCTTCCTGTTAATTTATTGATTTCATCCATATATCCTTGAACAATACCTGGCACAGTATCATAATATTTATTTATTGCTTCCCTCATCTGGAAGAAAATATCTGGGTTTTGAGTTGTTCCACGAAGCACAGGGCGATTTGGAGTAAGTGCACTATCTCTAAATGCTTTCACAGCATCATGATCTAATATTTTATCTAATTCATCATATTCCAATACTTCAATTTTTTGAACTTCGTGAGAAGTTCTAAAACCATCAAAAAAGTGTAGTACAGGTATCCGTGATTTTATTGCACTTAAATGAGCTACTGATCCTAAATCCATTACTTGCTGAACACTACTTGATGCTAGTAATGTAAAACCTGTTTGTCTTGTAGACATAACATCTTGATGATCTCCAAAAATACTAAGTGCATTAGATGCAAGGGTACGAGCACTAACATGAAAAACAGCTGGCAAAAGCTCTCCTGCCACTTTATACATATTGGGAATCATTAATAATAATCCTTGTGAAGCGGTATAGGTTGAAGTAAGTGCACCTGCCTGCAGGGATCCATGAAGTGTACCTGCAGCACCGCCCTCTGATTGCATCTCCTTTACCAAGACTGTTTCCCCAAATAAATTCTTTTTCCCTTTTGATGACCATTCATCTACAACCGCAGCCATAGTTGATGAGGGTGTAATAGGATAAATTGCAGCTACGTCAGTAAATGCATAGGATGCGTAAGCTGCAGCTGTATTTCCATCCATCGTTTCAGTTCTTCTTTTTACCATCTTAAGTTCTCCTTATCATTTATTTATATGATTTTCTTACATATTCATCAATTCTTCTTACAGCTTCTATTAAATTTTCATCAGAATTTGCAAATACGCTGCGGAAATATCCTTCTCCCATATCTCCAAAGGCTGAACCTGGTACAACAACCACTCTAGCATTTTTTACAAGATCAATTGCAAATTCCTCCGAACTTACTCCAAGAGCTTTAATATTTGCAAAGGCATAGAAACTTCCTGGTGACTTTTTACAAGTTATCCCCGGTATGTTATTTAAACCATCAATTAATATATCTCTTCTTCTTAGATAATCAGCATGCATTTGCTTAACTGCTTCCTGATTTCCAGTATAGGCTTCAAGAGCCGCTTTTTGAGTAAAGGTAGATACACAAGAAACTATTCCCTCCTGAAGCTTTGGCATAACAGATACAATATCTTTATTTCCTACAATATATCCAATTCTCCAACCTGTCATAGCATAAGCCTTTGAAAAACTGTTAATTACTAAAACCTGATCTTTAACTTCAGGGACTTGAGCAATACTAAAATATTCTATTCCATCAAAAATCAACTTATCATATACTTCATCAGAGTATACTATTAAATTATGCTTTTTTACAATTTGAGCAATTTTAAGTATCTCTTCTTTACATATTACAGATCCTAAAGGATTACTTGGAGAATTCAATAGAATAGCTTTTGTTTTTGAAGTAATTGCTTTTTCAATATCTTCAGCTTTAATATTAAACTCGTTTTCTTCAAATACAGGAACAGCTACTGGTACAGCTCCAGCAAGCATAACTTGTCCAACGTAATTAGAGAAGCCTGGATCTGGAATTATAACTTCATCGCCAGGATTTACAGTAGCAATCAAGCACATTGTAATTGCTTCCATTCCTCCCACTGTAATCATGACATTATCTAAAGTATAATCCTTGGAGTATTTAGTATATTCCTTTGCAATGGCTTCTCTCAATTCTGGTAAGCCAGCATTTGGAGCATAATGTGTATGTCCCTCATCAATAGCTTTTTTAGCTGCCTCTTTAACGTTTACAGGTGTGTCAAAATTTGGTTCTCCAACTGTTAATTTAATTACATCATCATATTTTTGAGCCAAATCAAACATTTTTCTGATACCTGAGGCAGGGTAATTTTTTGCGATATTTGACAAAAGATTCATAATGAAAACCTCCTATTTATTTTGTTTCCTATACCTTAATCTATATTTTTTATAATGTTATTTATTTTCTCAACTATTTAATTATTAAAAACATTATATACCATGTATACAATTTTATCAAATAGTATACAATTCAAAATTTATCTTTATTAATTGGTTAAATATCTCTGAATAACCAATAATAAAAATACGATAAAATATAAACAGAGTCCTTGGCATCAGGAGTTTAAACTCCATCTGATGCCAAGAACTCTGTTTATATAATCTACCTTTTATTTTTTTAATGATAATATATCCCTGCGTATAAGTTAAGTGTCTGGTTTGGATATCTATATAGATATCCAAACCAG
>NZ_JAEEGC010000202.1 GCF_019207025.1 Clostridium thailandense
CCTTTTTCACACCCTCCTATATAAGCAAGCACGGTCGACAGTGAAGGTAAGTTTTCTTCCTTACGTCAGAAAACTAATTTATTTTTTTAGGCTTGTTTTGTGAGTGTAAAATATCGCTTATTCAAATACTCAGAAGGTAGTCCTGCGAAACAAGAGAGCAGGAATTCCTTTTAAATTAAAGATTTTTCGTAGTGCAGCGGAGAAAAATCCTCCTTCACTGTCCTCTGTCCTCTAAAAAATATATTTATAGTGTCATGTATTGAATTTATGCTAGAATATAATGAGTAATTATATATAAATTTAAGGAGACGTGACAGATGAATATCCAAATATTTGGTGTAAAAAAGTGCTTTGATACACAGAAAGCAGAGAGATATTTTAAAGAGAGAAAGATTAAATATCAACTTATAGATTTAAATGAAAAAGGATTGAGTAAAAGGGAACTAGAGAGTGTAAAAGCAGCTATAGGTCTTAATGATTTGATTAATACTAAGGCAAAAGAATATAAATCATTAAATATCGAACATATTAGAACAGGCAGTGTGAAAGAAGAACTGATTTTAAATAATCCTAAGCTTTATAAAACTCCTATAGTACGTAATGGAAGTAAAGCCACTGTAGGGTATAATCCTGAAGTATGGAAGGAATGGCAGGCTGAAGATTAAAAATAGAAATTTGTGATTTTATACAAATTTTAAGCAAGAGCTTTGGCAGTTTTATGCATAGATAAAGAAAAGTCAAGATGCTACAATGGTAACATAAGCAGGCATCCAAAATCTTTGATTTTGATATGATCGGTTAAGCAGCGAACCCAAATCTCTGATTTGGAGTGAGTCGCTTACTCAGCGAGTACTCATTCGACGATAGGAGAAGGAGTTTCATAAGCAGGCATCCAAAATCTTTGATTTTGATATGATCGCTTACTCATTCGACGATAGGAGAAGGAGTTTCATATTAAAAAGAGGAGATGTTACTATGGCTAATTTATCATTAAAGCATATTTATAAAATTTATTCAGGAAATGTTGAAGCTGTGAAGGATTTTAATCTTGAAATAGAGGATAAGGAATTTATAGTTTTTGTAGGACCATCTGGATGTGGTAAATCCACTACACTAAGAATGGTTGCAGGGCTTGAAGAGATATCAAAGGGAGAACTATACATAGGTGATAAACTTGTAAATGATGTTGCACCAAAGGACAGAGACATAGCAATGGTCTTCCAAAATTATGCTTTATATCCTCATATGACTGTATATGATAACATGGCTTTTGGACTGAAACTAAGGAAAATTTCAAAGGATATAATAGATAAAAAGGTTAAAGAGGTAGCTAAAGTGCTTGATATAGAGCATCTTCTTGACAGAAAGCCAAAGGCTTTATCAGGTGGACAAAGGCAAAGAGTTGCTATGGGAAGAGCAATAGTAAGAGAACCAAAGGTATTCCTTATGGATGAGCCTTTATCAAATCTTGATGCTAAACTTAGAGTTCAAATGAGAACAGAAATATCAAAATTGCATAATAGATTAGAAACTACTTTTATATATGTTACTCATGATCAGACAGAGGCAATGACACTTGGATCAAGAATTGTTGTAATGAAGGATGGTATTATTCAACAGGTTGATACTCCTCAACAAATATATGACAATCCTATAAATATGTTTGTTGCAGGTTTTATTGGAAGTCCGCAGATGAATTTTATACAATGTAAGCTAGAAGAGAATGCTGGAAAGATACTAGCTACTTTCGAGAGAGAAAGTATAGTACTTCCAGAAGATAGTGCAAAAATAGTTGAAGATAAAGGATATTTAGGAAAAGAAGTGGTGATGGGAATAAGACCTGAAAATATATATGAAGGGCAAGGTTCTGAAAATACTAATATGACTATAGAAGCAAAAGTTGATCTAACTGAGCTTATGGGAGCAGAAACCTATATTTACTTATCAAAAGGTAAAAGCAATATAACAGCTAGAGTAAGTGGAAGTTCAAAGGTTAAAGCAGGAAATACAATAAAAATAGGTTTAGATACAAATAAGATCCATATATTTGATAAAGAAACAGAACTGACAATCTTATAAGGGGGATAACGATGGAAAGTTTCAGAGATTTTTTAGATGATCTGTGTCTAAATACTGGAATAAGATTTAATTTGTTTGAAGATAATAATGAGCTATATCATGGGTTAGATAGTGAATCTTCTGAAACTATAAGATGCAAGCTAAAGGCTCAGAACAAGGAACTTTATATTTATCTTGATAAAAAAAACAAAGATAATATTAAATTAATCAGTTATATTATTGTAGATAAATATAAAGAGAAATATTGTATAAGAGAAAAATTAATGATTGATTTACTTAATGGTAAAGAGGTAGGTATTGATTTAATAGAAAAAAATCTATATTTTTTACAAGACGGAATTATAATATTACTTGTAAATGTTGATAAAAATAAAAATGAGGCATTAGAAATAATAAAACAATCCTATTTAGATCAGGAAGTCATAAGTTTTATATATGGAGATGATATTGTCATATGTGGGGCATTTGATGATATAGAAGAGCATGCTAGAAGTATAAAGGAAGCCATAGTATCTCATGTATATTGTAAAGTTTATGTAAGTCTTGGTAATAGAAGCTATGATGCAGTTGATATAGTTAATTCATATAGGTTCACTAAAGAGAGTATGATGCTTGGCAAAAGATTTTGCTCTAAAGATGAAATCTTTTATTATGATAAAATGCTATTTGAAAAGATAGTTTTCAATATAGATTACTCAGTAAAAGAAGAATTGATGAGCAGGTTTAAAGATAAATTTGATGTTTTTGATAAAGAAATAATAAACACAATTGAAGAATTTGCAAATTGTGGACTTAATATAAGTGATGCATCAAGGAAATTGTATGTTCATAGAAATACCTTAATATATAGAATAGAGAAAATAAAAAAGGAAACAGGCTTTGATATTAGACAATTTACTGATGCAACTGTATTTATAATATCCTTTATGATATGGAAAGAAAAGTATAGAAATTAGGATGAAAAGTTTTAATTCTAAAAAGTACATGTGGAAATGCTTTCTAAATGTACTTTTTTTGTTGTATCTTCCTTATGAATATTGAAACTATGTATTCTTAAATCGAAATTTGAATGTATGGGTTTTTGGTTCAAGGAACAGCAGATTTATGCTTTGGAAATAAGAATGTAATATTAACATTTTATACCATGACAATGATATAATGAAATTAATAGGTTTTAATATATTTTAGAACGAGGTTTAATTATGAGTGTTAGAGTTGATCAACTATTAAGTTTACCTGAATTGAAAGATTTAAAATTAGTAAGTGGAACTAAAGGAATTAATAGAATAGTGAGATGGGTTCATATTATTGAGAATCCAGAAGATGTTACAGAGTGTGCACAAAGTGATGAATTAGTAATAATTACTGGTGTTAAAATTTTAAATAGTAAGGATGCTTTTATTAGTCTTATAAAAAACCTAATAGATAAAAAAACTGCTGGATTAGTAGTGAATGTTGGAAAGTATGTTAAAGAAGTTCCGGATTTTGTTAAAAGATTATCTGATGCAAATGACTTTCCGGTACTTGAATTCCCTTGGAAAGTTAGTTTGTCAGAGATAACAAGGTTTATTTGCGGTGATATAGTAAAGAGGCAGCTTGAGGAAGTGTCTTGTCAGGATTTGTTGATGAGTGTTATATTTTTTAATACTATTACTTATGAAAAGTTTCTTGAAAGAATTTCAGCTTATGGATATAGCTCTTTAAATTCTGTTAGAATAATTATCGTAAGCATAGATAACATTCAGCAGTATTTGAATTCTAAAAACGCTTATGATGAGCAGAGCGTATTACATGTTAGAGATACTTTTTTAAAAGCTGTAAATAGCTCAGTTTGGGAGTCAAGTTTTAGGACTATAAGTTTTCTACAAAATTATTCAGTTGTCTTACTTTTAATTAATGAAAAGGATAGGAGTACTAGCTTAACAGCTACTTTAGAATCAATAAGAGAAAATAATAAAAAATTTTTACCTGAGATTAATGTAAGTATAGGAGTCGGAGATATTCATACAGAATTCTCCGAAATAAAGAAAAGTTACATGGAAGCAGAAAAAGCTTTAAAGGTAATAAAGGCACATAGAGAATTAGATAAAACTATTTTTTATTATGATATTGGGGTATATAAACTAATTACCGAAATACAAAATATATCTCTTTTTAAAGAATATTATGATAGTACTATAGGTAAATTAAAAAAATATGATGAACAAAATCATACGGATTTTTCAAAAATACTTTATGTGTTTCTTAAAGAAAATGGTAATTACGTTCAAACGTCTAAGAAACTTTACATGCACAGAAATACATTAATTTATAAGATTACTAAAATACAAGAACTTATAAAACGAGACTTATCAGATGCAAGTGTAAGAGTAGAGTTTTATATGGGATATTTAATAAAGGAGTTAAATGATTTTATAAATTATGAAAAATAGAGCTAAGAAATATAGATAAAATATTTTAACCATGATCTTTAAAAAGGTCGTGGTTAATTTTTTGTGCTTATTATGGGGAATGAGTATTTATAACTATAATACTGACTGTAAGAAAGTATTGTCATATATATGTCAATGCATATGACAATGTTTGTAAAAAATATGTTCGTCAAAAAGCACAAAAACATTGTTCAGTTATTACATATAAAAAGTCTATAAATGGTGATATTCTTAGTCTGTAGACAGAAGAAAATACTTTTATAAAGCAAATTGAAATATTAAGTATATAAAGATAGAAACTCAATTATATGAAAAATAAGTGCAGTTACTATATGTAACACCTCGAAAATCGTTAATTTTTTAACTAAAAATGCTTTGCTTATTAAGCAAAGTAAACCGTAAGATAAATAAAATCTAATTTTTATATAAAAATATAAAAGGCTTAATAATTGAATTGAAAGGGGGAAATGTTATGGCAAAAGCATTAGATGGGTTAAAGGTTTTAGATTTAACTCATGCATACAATGGACCATTTTGTACTACCTTATTGGCAGATAATGGTGCAGAGGTTATTAAAATTGAAAGTCCAAAAGGAGACCAGTGTAGAGCATGGGGTCCTATAGATAATAAAAGTGGTGAAAGTGGATTTTTCGCATTTTTGAACAGAAATAAGAAGGGAATTACATTAAATTTAAAAACAGAAGAAGGGAAGGCAATCTTTAGAGAGTTGGTTAAAGATGCCGATGTAGTTGTAGAAAATTATAGACCAGGTGTAATGAAAAAATTAGGCTTGAATTATGAGGTTTTAAAAAAAATAAATTCCAGATTAATTTATGCTGCAGGTTCTGGCTTTGGACAGACAGGTCCTATCACAAATAGACCTTGCTATGATATAGTAGCCCAATCAATGGGAGGAATGGTTAACTTAACTGGTTTTCCTGAATCAATTCCAACTAAAGTAGGACCTTCCATAGCGGATAACGTTACAGGAATATATTTATGTGTTGGACTTTTGATGGCACTTTATAATAGAGAAAAAACTGGAATGGGTCAGGTAGTGGATGTAGCAATGTTAGATACAATATTCTCCTTATTAGAAAATGCAATTGTTATTCAAACAATGACAGGAAAAACACCGGAGAGACAAGGAAATATTGATCCATCTATAGCTCCTTTTGATATTTATAAAGCAGAGGATGGATATATAGCGGTAGGTGTTGGAAATGACAAGTTGTGGTCAATATTCTGTGAGCTTATAGGAAGACAAGACTTGATTACAAATGAAAAGTTTATAACTAACGATTTGAGATGTAAAAATTATGTACCAGAATTAAAGAACATAATTTCAGAATGGATCAAGGACAAAACAAAAAAAGAGTTAGAGTATATGTTTGATGAAGCAGGAATACCTTGTGGACCAGTTCTTAATATGCAAGAAGCCATTGATCATCCACAAATTCAAGCCAGAGAAATGATGGTTCATATAAATCATCCAACTATAGGAGAAATGTATTTTCAAGGATGTCCTATTAAGTTATCAAGAACTCCCAGCAGTGTAGATACTCCAGCTCCACTTCTAGGGCAGCATAATGAAGAAATATATGGACAATATTTAAAAAGCAAAGAAGAAGTGGCTAGTATGAGGGAAAGAGGCATAATTTGAAGTGAGGTTTGGAATTTAAGTTTTATAGAACAGAAATGTACTATGATAAATAAATTAAAATAATGGAAAAAGCAAATAGGTATTATTATAGTTTTTACGAAGATAGGGGGTAAAATTATGGATTTTCAATTGACAAAACAGCAGGAGCAAGTAAGACAAATGGTAAGAGAATTTACGGCAAATGAGATTGCACCTTATGCAGCAGAAAGAGATAAAACAGGTATTTTCCCATTAGAAACTTTTAAAAAGCTTGGAGAATATGGTGTTATTGGATTACCTTATCCAAAAGAATACGGCGGATCTGGTGGCGGTTATATGGCTTATGCCTTAGCAGTTGAAGAAATATCCAAGGCAGATGCCTCTATTGGAATATCTTATTCCGTAAGTGCATCGCTATGTGCAGGGCCAATATATATGTTTGGAACTGAGGAACAAAAAATAAAATACTTGCCCGACCTGCTTAGTGGAAGAAAATTAGGATCTTTTGGATTAACTGAACCAAACGCAGGATCAGATGCGGCTGGACAGCAATGTATAGCGGAACTAAAAGGAGAGCATTATGTATTAAATGGACAAAAAATATTTATAACTAACAGTCCCCTATCAGATACTTTTGTAGTTTTTGCAATGACGGACAGAAGTAAGGGAACAAGGGGAATATCAGCTTTTATAATCGAAAAAGGTTTTCCGGGTTTTTCAATCGGACAAGTTGAAGATAAATGTGGGATAAGATCTGCACAAGTAGCAGAACTTATTTTCGAAGATTGTATCATACCAAAGAAAAATCTCTTAGGAAAAGAAGGCAAAGGATTTGGTATAGCCATGAAAACTCTTGATGGCGGAAGAATTGGTGTGGCAGCTCAAGGTCTTGGAATTGCTGAAGGAGCTTTTGAAGAAGCTAAAAAATATATGAAGGAAAGAAAACAATTTGGAAAAGAGTTATATAAATTTCAGGGACTTTCGTGGATGATGGCAGATATGGATATGAAAATTGAACAGGCTAAGTTACTTTTATATAAAGCAGCTTGTGATAAAGATCAAGGTTTGCCTTACACTGTTTCGGCGGCAAGGGCTAAGCTTGCATGTACAGATGCTGCTATGGAAATAACTACCGATGCTATTCAGCTTCTTGGTGGATATGGATATATGAAGGATTATCCATTGGAAAGAATGATGAGAGATGCAAAAATAACTCAAATATATGAAGGAACTAATCAAGTGCAGAAAATGGTTATCTCTGGAGATATATTTAAATAGGAGGAGTAATTGATGAAAACAGTTGTTTGTATAAAACAGGTGCCAGATACTAATGAAGTTAAAATAGATCCTAAAACAGGAACCCTTATAAGAGAGGGAGTTCCATCGATAATAAATCCAGATGATAAGAATGCTTTGGAAGAAGCTTTGAGTTTAAAAGATACTTATGGAGGTAAAGTAACTGTTATAAGTATGGGACCACCTCAAGCTAAGAATGCTCTTAGGGAAGCCCTAGCTATGGGAGCAGATGAAGCAATTTTAATAAGTGATAAAGTTTTTGCTGGAGCAGATACTCTTGCTACTTCTAATGCACTGGCTGCAGCTCTCAGAAATTTGGAGTATGACATTATCTTTACAGGAAGGCAGGCAATTGATGGTGATACAGCACAGGTTGGTCCTGAAATAGCTGAACATTTGGGAATACCTCAAGTAACTTATGTGGAAAAAGTTGAGGTGGAAGAAAATACTTTGAAAATAAGAAGAGCTTTAGAGGATGGCTACGAATTAATTATGGTAAAAACGCCAGTGCTTTTAACGGCAATGAAAGAACTTAATAATCCAAGATATATGAATATGAAATATGTGTTTGATGAGCTAAAGGGAAAAGTTAAGCTTTGGACAACAGAAGATATTGATATAGATAAATCTCTGCTTGGACTAGCAGGATCACCAACAAAAGTAAAAAGATCAGCTACTAAAGATGCAAAAGGACAAGGAGAATTAGTTTCCAAACCACATAAAGAAGCAGCTGCATACATTGTACAAAGACTTAAGGAAAAACACTATATTTAAGAAGAGGAGGAGCTTTCATGGACATAAAGGACTATAAAGGAGTTTGGGTTTTAGTTGAACAGAGAGATGGAGAGCTGCAGAAGGTTTCATTAGAATTAATAGGCAAAGGAACAAAGCTAGCAGAAAAGTTAGGTACTAATTTAACAGCAGTACTCCTTGGAGATAAAGTAGACAATATTGCAGATGAACTAATCCAATATGGTGCTGACAGAGTGGTGTATTTAGAGCATACTTTATTGAAGCACTACAGTACAGATGGTTATACCAAGGTAATATGTGATTTAGTAAATAAAGAAAAACCTGAAATAATTTTAGTTGGGGCCACATATATAGGAAGAGATTTAGGTCCTAGAGTTTCTGCAAGATTAGCTACAGGATTGACAGCAGATTGCACAGGTCTTGATATAGATGAAGAAACAAGTAATCTTTTGATGACAAGACCGGCCTTTGGTGGAAATTTAATGGCTACCATAGAATGTTCAAATTGTAGACCTCAGATGTCTACAGTAAGACCAGGTGTATTTGAAAAATTATCTAAAAACAGCAATAGATCTGGAAATATTGAAAAGGTAACTGTAAAGCTAGAGGAATATGATATAAGAACTAAAGTACTTGAGGTCACAAAAATTGCAAAGGGTATAAAAGACATTAGTGAAGCAGAGATTTTAGTTGCCGGTGGAAGAGGTATAGGAGGTGCTGAGGGATTTCAAATGTTAAAAGAGTTAGCACAAGAACTGCATGGGTCTATTGCAGGTTCTCGTGCAGCTATAGAAGCGGGCTGGGTGGATAAGATTTGCCAAGTGGGACAAACAGGAAAAACCGTAAGGCCAAAGGTATATATTGCATGCGGCATATCTGGAGCAATACAGCATTTAGCTGGTATGCAGGATAGCGATTATATAATAGCTATAAATAAGGATGATAGCTGCCCAATAATGAAAATAGCTGATTTAGCTATAGTTGGAGATTATAGAAAGCTTATACCTGAAATTGTAGAGCAGCTTAAAAGTGAAGGCTAAAGATTGTAATCAGTAGACGATACTGCCCAAAGCTTAGGATAAAATAACGTAATAGCTAAGAATAGGGCGTAATATAAATTAAAATAATTTGGAGGTGTTTTTTATGGTAAGAGAGTCAGTGCTAAGGTACAGGATGAATGAAGAGGATGGACATTATTTAGGAGGTATTGTTGCACCAAATAAGCATTTAGACATATATGGTGATGTTGGAACAGAACTTTGTGTGCTTCAAGATGGTGATGAATCATTATTTGCAGGATATAAAGATGTAGAATTTCTAGCGCCTGTATATGTAGGTGATTATATTGAGTGCCATGGACGGATTGTAAAGTTAGGAAATTCATCAAGAACCTGTGAATTTGAAACATACAAGGTTGCTACTCCTGCTAGACGTAATGGAAAGCCAGACGCTGCAGTTAATGATGTGGACGTTTTAGATCCACCAGTACTTGTAGCTAGAGCAATTGGAACTTTAGTTGTTAAAAAACCTTGCCAACGTGGTGTTCAGCCATCAGGTGTTGTTGAAAATAAGTGGGATTAGTATAAGCTTGAGGTAGGTTCGTATAAAAAAAGTATTATTGGAGGGATTTTAATGGATAATACATTTGTAAAACCAGAAAAAGAATATGAAAGCATGATACGTTTACGTATGTCATCAGGAGATGCTCACTATGCAGGAGAATTAGTTAATGGTTCTCATACTGTTGAACTTATGGGTGATGTTGCCACTAATTTAATGATAATGTTTGCTGGCAATGAAGGAACTTGTATTGGATATGATGAAATCAAGTTTACAGCACCAACATATGCTGGGGACTTTGTAGAAGTAAATGGAAGAATAATTGGAGTATGCAAAAATAAAGTAAAGGTTCAATGTAGATCCTTTAAAATAGCCGAAAATGCTCGTATTGCAGAGCAAGATTCAGCAGTAAATGTTTTAGAAAAACCAGTAATGACAGTTGAGACTATAGGTACTTATGAGATACCTGAAAAATAAAATAAATCGAAATTGCAAGAGAGTGAGTTCATTTGAAGCTCACTCTCTTTTGGTGTATATAATGCAAAAATATAGTATGATGCGGTTATCTATATAAGCTTATTTAGAATATTTAACAAAAAAAAACAGAAACTAATCAATAATATAAAAAACTAAAATCGATTTTAAACTTTAAAGTTATATCTTCAGTTGTATAGCTGTCATAAAAAGGATATGGTGATTTTAATGAATAACGGGAATCTTTGCGAAAATATAGAGCTAATTAGAAACGGCTTAGGAAGCAAAAATACTATAGTAGTCAAACAATTTTATATTGGCAGGGAGAAGCCTTTAGAAGCTGCTATTATTTATATGGATGGACTTATCAACAAAGATATTATTAATCGTGATATATTAAATCCACTTATGATACATGTTCAGGAAAATTTAACATGTAAGGAAAATTTAGCAGAGTATCTTTGCAAAAGATACATTTCTATGGGAAGCACATTGGTGGAAGGAGATTTAAATGTTTTATTAAAAAATCTTAAAACAGGAAGCAGTGTAACTTTAATAGATGGTGTTGCAGAAGGAATTATAGTTGATACCAAAGGAGGTATGATTAGAAGTATTTCAGAGCCAATAAATGAAACTACGGCTAAAGGTTCGAGAGATGGTTTTGTAGAAAATTTAGAGGTAAACATCAGTCAGATTAAAAGAAAGTTAAAAGATAATAATCTTGTTGTAGAAATGCTAAATATAGGAGAAAGATCACAGAATGATTTAGCAATTATTTATATAGACAATATAGTAGATAAACAAGTGCTTGGAGAATTAAAAAAAAGAATAAATTCTATCAAAATAGATGGTGCACTTGCAATAGGTCACATCGAACAATATATTGAATACTATCCTTATACGGTTTTTCCTCAAGCATTTAGCACAGAAAGACCAGATAGAGCAGTTTCTAATATTCTGGAGGGCAGAATAGCAGTTATAATGGATGGGACTCCTGTTGTCTTTGTAGTACCTGCACTATTTATGCAATTTTTTCAGGCCGTAGAGGATTACTCACAAAGAACTATAATATCCTCTTTTGTAAGAATTTTAAGAATGTTAGCAGCTTTTATTGTTATAACGTTACCATCAATATATTTGACATTAATAAAATTTAATGTAGAACTTATACCTATAAAGTTTGTTACTCCTATTGTTCAATCTAGAATAGGTATTGCTTTAACACCTTTCTTAGAAATTATAGCTATGGAACTAGTAGTGGAGTTTTTAAGGGAAGGTGGACTCAGACTTCCAAGTAAAATAGCTCAAACTTTGAGCTTAGTAGGCGGTATCATTATAGGGGACACGGCAATTAAGTCAAGAATAGTGAGCCCTTCTACATTGCTCATTGTTGGAATTACGGTTATATCTACTTTTTTAATTCCCAATTATGATATGTCTCTTTCTATTAGGATTTTACGATTTCCAATGCTCATATTGGCAAATGTTATGGGAATATTCGGAATTGCTGTAGGATGGTTTTTTATTTTGGTTCATCTTTTTTCTTTAGATAGTTTAGGTGTTCCTTATTTAGAATTTCACAAAAGTGATATGAAGGATACCTTTATTCGAGCACCATTATGGAAAATGAACAAGCGACCAGAAGGAATTCCAAATCAAGATCCGATAAGACAAAAGAATTTCAGGTATAAGTTTAAGAGAAAAGGCAGTGAATAGACATGGAAGAAGGTTCTAGTAAAAAACAAAATCTTTTAACGAAAACTCAATTCATGTTCATTATTTTTGGGGGAATAGTGGGAACGGGAATCTTATCTCTTCCTAATGATGTGGTAAAATTTGCTTATCAAGATGGATGGATTTCTGCTGCAATTGGAGGGGTATACCCATTATATGTGGTACTGCTGGGTTCGTATATAAGCAAAAATTTTCCTGAGGACACTATATTGGTCTTAAGTAAAAGATATATGGGTTTTTTTTTAGGAGGTATTTTAAATTTTATTTTTTTAACATCTTTTATATATTATTCTGCAATGATTACTAGAATTTATGTTAACTTAGTGAATAACTTTGTAGTAGGGTTCTTAACTCCTTTTAAAATGATTATTATTGTATTTCTAGTAACACTATATGCCGCTTTCAAAGGATTAAAAGTAATAGGAAAAATAAGTGAGATTAACTTTTATATTATGCTTGTTCTTATTTTATCTTCTGTTCCAGCCCTAAAAGCTGCAGATATCACAAATGTTTGTCCGGTGTTTGATGTAGGCATAGAATCAATACTTTATGGAAGTATGACTGCCGTTTTTGCTTACTCAGGAGCAGAAATAATATTAATAACTTATCCTTTTATGAAAGAGAAGAACAAGGTGCTTTCATTATCTTTTGTTATAGTTTTTCTCGTTATAATTATTTATATTTGGGTTGTTTTCGTAACTATTTATTATTTAGGATCGGAGGTTGTAATTAAAAGTTATTGGTCCTTTCTTTTGGTAACAGAAAGTGTAACTATATCTGTAATAAATAATTACAGATACATCTTTATATTTTTATGGAGTTTAGTTGCTTTTAAAAGCTGTGCTATGAATTGTTATGCAAGTATCTATATTTTAAAGGATTTTCTTAAGAAAATAAAAGTAAAAATTCTTTGTTTCATTATGTATCCTATATTTGTAGCTCTGACATTTCAATTTGGTAACGAGATAACAAGGCAGCGAATTTCAAAGTATGCTACAAAGGGATATGTTTTGTTTGATGTATTTTATATTGCAGTTATTTCTGGATTTGTATTTTTTAGGAGGAAAAGATGCGTTGAATAAAAAAAAATACTTCATCATTTTAATTGGTATCTTTCTATATGTTCTTATTCTACTTGGACAGGATGGACTTCCTATTGAAGAAACAAACATTATATCAGGAGTTGGCTATGATATAGAGAAAAAGAGTGAAGGAATAATAGAATACATTCTTCCATTGAGTATAAATGTATATAAATTAAATGGAAAGATTAGCAATGTAACCTTAGAAGAAAAAGGAGAGAATATAGGAGAAGTTATTCAAAATAGACAAGAAAAATTAAACAAAAAAGTCACACAAGGACAGGAAAGGGTAGTTTTAATTAGTGAAAAATATGCAAGGTTCGGTGTGAAAAATATAATAGAAGATAGATTTAGAAATGTTGAAATAAATGATATGGCTTTTATTGCAGTATGTAGAGGAGAAACAGAAAAGTATTTTAAAATGAAAGTAAAAGGATATAACAGTTCGGCAGAGTATATTGAAGGGCTTATAGAAAGTTCCCATACTCATAATTTTTTCTCTGAAAATTATAAGTTAATAGATATGTACGTAAGAATAGATGCAGAAGGAAAAACTTTGGTTCTTCCTTATATAGAGATGTCAAAAGAAGGAATTGAAATTGCAGGCATGACTATATTTAAGGAGGACAAAATGGTGAAAGCAATAAACTTAGATGAGGCTAAGATACTTAACTTATTAAAAGAAAGCAATGTAAAAGGGGTAGTGTCCTTAAAGAGAAGTCCTAAAGAATATGTTGACTTTGATGCAAATACAGGAAAAAGAAAAGTGAAATGTTATAAGGAAGGAGAAAAATATAGTTTTGTTATTGATTTAAATTTAACAGGGAACATTATAAGTAATGAAATGTATACAGATCTAACAAAAGATATAAAAAAGAGAAAAAAATTTGAGGAAGATATGGCTAAGAGTATAGAAGAACAGTGTTATGATTTTATAAAAATAATGCAAAATCAATATAAGATAGATTGCATTGATTTAGGTAAAGAAGCTGCTGCAAAGTTTGGAAGGCGTAAAAAAGTTGACTGGAATAGAGTAGTTTCTAATGCAGAGATTAAAGTAAATGTTAAGGTTAAAGTTGAAGCGCAGGGTAGAGGAGATTTTTAGTATGAATATAGAAAAGAAAAATCTGCTGACTCCAAATGAAATTATTTATATATTAATAGGTATTATGCTTGGAGTATCAACCTTAAGTCTGCCCAATGAAGTTACGGTAACTGCAAAGCAGGACGGGTGGATTTCTGTAATGATAGGAGCTGCATATCCTTTATATGTTTCAGTTATTGCTATATATATAAGTGGAAAATTTCCTAAAGACAATATTTTAGAGCTTAGTAAAAAATATTTAGGAAAGTATATTGGAAACATATTGAATTTTTTTTTCTTTTTAAGTTTTTTTAGCTATCTTCCTTCTATAAGTTCAGGCGTTGGAATTGTTATAAGAACCTATGCAGTACCTTTGTTAACTCCTCTTAAAATTTATTCAGTCCTATCCTTTGCTGTGGTCTATGCTGCCAGTAAAGGAATTAAAGTTTTAGGAAGAATATCAGCGTTTTGCTTTTTTATTTTGTTAGCAATAATACTTCCTTCTGTTGCTGTTTTAAAACAAGGAAGTTATTTAAATGTAAGTCCTGTATTTGGCTCGGGATTATTGAATATTTTAGAGGCAACTAAAGCTTCAGCGTATTATTATTCTTGCATAGAAATTATATTTTTAATTTATCCTTTTATTAATGACAGCAGTAAGATAAGGGGTTCAGTCCTAAAGGCTGTGGGGATTATATGTACTCTATACACTTGGATTACTTTTATAACTATATACTATGTGGGAACAACTGTTATTCAAAAGACAATATGGAGCTTTTTTACAGTTATAGAAGGTGTAAAAGTTGAAATTGTAAATAATTTTCGATATGTTTTTGTATTTTTTTGGATACTAATAGAATTGAAAAGTATAGCTCTTTTTTATTATGCATGCATGTTTATTTTAGAAGACATTCTAAAGGTAAGAAATAGAGAGTTATCATATGTAACTATGTCAGTTATCATAATAGGTATTACCATAATTTATTATAGAGATATGTTGGATAGGTCTAGAATTGGGCAATATACTTCTTCCATTAGTACAATATACAACTTAATTTATATAACCTTTATTGCAATATTAGTAAGAATAAAAAAAGGAGGTTAAAATGAAAAAAAATAAAAATGTGCTATTGGCTACATTTCTATGCATTACTTTTTTTTTAATATTTTTTAGCGGTCCTAAAATAAAATTAAACAGTGTAGAGGATTTGAACATATATGTTGGGTTGGCACAAGGTATAGAAAGAATTGGAAAGGAAGATATAGTTTATATAGCTACCACTCTTTCAAAAATGTATAAAGGAGAGAATATTGAAACAGAAGAGGAAATTACTGAAAGTGAAGTAAAGACAGGGAAAGGAAGCACTCTAGGTGAAACGAGAGAAGACCGACAAAAAAAAATAGGTAAACAATTCTTTCTAGGCCTTTCAAAGCTTTTCCTGTTGGATGAAGAGTATGCTCAATATGGAATTAGAGGCATGATAGATATTGGATTTAAGAATCCTATATTTAATGACAATGGATTTTTAGCAGTAGCTAAAGGTAAAGGTAAAGAATATTTTAAATATAATTTGGGAGAATATGAAAATTCTGCAGAATACATAAGTGATATGATTAAAAATTCAGTGAGCTTTAATTTTTTTAAAGGAAACTATACTATGAAGGATGCAATATTATCAATGGATTCAGAGGGGAAAAATGTGATTTGTCCTTATCTGAAAATAGATAAAGGTGGAATTTTAATAGATGGAATGGCAATCTTCAAAGAAGATAAGCTTGGAGTTATTTTAGACATGAAGGATACAAAAATAATGAATATGCTGCGAGAAAATAAGGTGAAAGGAATAATAACTATACAAAAAAATTCAAAAGAGTATGTAAGTTATGAAGCAAAGAGTAAGAGAAAAGTCAAATGTAATAAGGTAGGAAATAAATATAACTTTATTATTGATTTAAATTTAGATGGTGATATCGTGAATAATGAATTATATAAAGATATAACTGGAAAAGTAGAGGTAATAAAAAAATTTGAAGAAGATATGTCAAGAGAAATAGAAGATATGTGTTATCAATTTTTGGATAAGATGCAGAATGAATACAAGTTGGATTGCTTGCAGTTAGGGTGGATAGCAGCAGCACGATATGGAAGAGATACAGGTGTAGATTGGAATGAAATTATTTCTAAATCTAATATTAAAGTGAATGTAAAGGTGAAGATTGATAAATTAGGAAGAGGACAGTATTAAGCCAGAATAAGCTATAAATAGAAGGTGATGCCGGATGAATAAAAGAAAATTATCAATAATAATTCTGATAGTTATAATAGGATCTATTTATACAGACAAATTACAGGTAACTCCTATTGAGGAGTTTAACATATCATCAGGTTTTGGCATTGATGTAAAAAAAGAGATAGGAGCAAATATACAGTACTCTATTCCTTTTAGCGTATATGAATTTAAGAAACAAAAAAGAGAAAGTGTTAGAACTATAATCGGAAGAAATGAAAGTGTGGTAGAAAGTAGACAAGATAGACAATTAAAGTCTAACAAACCTTTTTTAATAGGAGTTCAAAGAATCATAATAATAAGTCAGGGTACAGCGACTTATGGAATATTGAATTCAATTAACTCGAATTTTGCCAACTCACAAATTAATGATAGAGGTAATATTACAGTATGTAAAGGAGAAGCGGAAGACATCTTATCCTATAAAGTAAAAGGCTATGCTAGTTCTTCTGACTATATAGAAGGAATGGTTAAAAATGCTGTTAATTATAATTTTTTTCCCAAGGAAAGTACTATTTTGAGCATCTATTTAGCTCTTGCTTCTGAAGGAAGAACTTTAGCGCTTCCTTATGTAGAGGTAAAAGGTAAAGATATTGTTCTTGATGGCATGGCAGTGTTTAGAGAAGATAAAATGGCATATGTCTTACCTATGGAAGAAAGTGAGATTATGAATATGCTTAGAGAGGAATCTGGCAAAGGAATTTTAAGTTTACAACAAAGTCCTGATCAGTATATAAACTATTATGCAAAGGTTAAAAGAAAGGTAGCATGCAATAAAGAAGGGAACAGATATGAATTTAATATTAATTTGAATTTTCAAGGAGACATAGTGTCTAATACCTTATATGAAGATATAGATAAGAAAAAAGAGAAAGAAATTGAAGAATTATTATCAAAAAAAACAGAGAAAATGTGTAATGACTTTTTAGACAAAATGAAAAATGTGTACAAAATGGATTTATTGGAATTAGGCATGTATAGTGCTGCTAAATACGGAAGGGAAACAGGAGTAGATTGGAACAAAGAAGTCAGTAATGCAATTATCAAAGTAAATGTAAAAGTAAAAATTAATAAAATAGGGAGAGGACATCACTAAATTTACATGGAGCGTAAAAGAAATGGATAAAGTAAAAAGAAATTTACTAGAAGACTTAGATTGCATTGCAATATTAGTAGGTTTTATAACAGGAGTGGGTATTTTAGCATTACCAAATGCAGTGGTAAAGGATGCAAAACAAGATGGATGGATATCAGTAATTATTGGTGGAACATATCCTCTTATAATGGCTTTACTAGCTATTTATTATGTGAAAAAGCATCCCAATGAGAATATTTTGATTTTAAGTAAAATATATTTGGGAAACATTCTAGGGACAATATGCAATATTTTGTTTATAGTTAATTTTGGTGCATACTTAATATTTATTCTTACAGGTGTAAGCAATGTTTTTAGAGTATATGTAGTGCCTTTTTTAACACCAGTAAAAATTTTTATTCCTACAATATTGGCAGCTTTTTATTTAAGTCATAAAGAAATAAAAGTTTTGGTAAGAATTAACAAGATAGCTCTTTATTTTTCAATAATTTTATTATTTATGTTAGCATCAGCATTGCAATATGGAAATTATTTAAATATGCTTCCGGTATTTGGAGGTAGATATAAAAATATTTTACGTGGTAGTATGGAGTCTGCCTATGTTTATGGAGGTATGGAAGCAATATTTTTATTTTATCCTATTGTAAAGAATAAAAATAGAGTTAAAAGTATAGTCTTGAAAGCCTTATTTATTTCTATGGGAATTTATACCTGTGTAACTTTTATATGCATATATTCTTTAGGCTACAAAGTTACTTCAAAAGCATTATGGCCAGTTTTGCTAGTGACAGAAGGAATTAATTTACCTATATTAAACAGCTTTCGATTATTATTTTTAGTTGTATGGAGTATAGTTATATTTAAGGTTGCAGCAAATTATTATTATGTATTTACAGTTGGTTTAACACATGTAATAAAAATAAGAGGTAAACAGAAAATTGACTATATTACCATTCCGTTAATTATTTGCATATGTCTGAAAGTTGGAAACGAGGTTGAGAGAAGAAATCTTGTTGATTATATTATTCCTAAAGTAACTTTATTTAATATTGTATATGTGTCTTTTATCGGTTTATTGATATTTATAAAGGACAGGATATCAAGTAAAATTTGTAATTGAAATAGAGTGTTTTATAGTTAGTTGGCATAACTAAACTTTTACAAATATCAATGTGTATGCTAAAATTTACATTATAATTATATTGTTCATATAAGTTTTGTTTGGGGTGTGATATTTAGTGAATTGTGTTTTGAAAGTTTTAATTTTTTTAATTACTTTTAATTTATTCATACCTTATGGAACTTTAGCTAGAGTTAAAGCGGGCATACATATAGAATTAACTAAAGAAGAAGAAGATTGGTTATATAAGAATAGAAATAGGATATTTACTTTGGGAATAAATCCAGACTCAGGTAAGGAGTATTTTATATATGAAGGACAAGAAAAAGGATATTTAATTCCACTAGTAAAGATTTTAGAAGAAGATCTAGGCCTGAAAATTAAGATTGAAGCTTCAAAAAGCTGGGATGAAAACTATTTAGGATTACAAAAAGATAATATAGACATACTTTTTGGGGCAAATGAAACCAATGAAAGAAAAAAAACCATGACTTTTACTCGTCCTATTACCCAAAATCCATATTTAGTTGTATCTAAGAAAGATAATAACATAACTACTATAGGTGATATTGATAAGAAGAATGTAGGATTTATGAAAAGCGATATTGTAACTAATATTTTGGAAAATACTTATAAAAATGTAAAATATAATAAAAAATTCTATATTTCGAATAAAGATGGAATCAATGCCCTAAATAACAATGAAATCGATGCCTTCATAACTGTTGGAGTGGCTGGTGTATATGATTATGTTTATAGATTTCCTGATCAATACTATTATTTTAAGCTAAATTCTATAGTTTCAGATGAAACTCTATCTACAAGAAAAGATGACAGAATACTTGCGGAAATACTGGATAAAGAAATTGCATATCTATCTAAAAATAAGCTTTCTAATTTAATTGACGATAGTGAGGTAGAATATAATGTAAAAATAATGAATCTTACGCCTAATGAGATACAGTGGCTAAAGAATGATGGGAAAGCAGTTATGGGAGTGACAAAAGATTTTTTACCTTTTGATTATTATGAAAATGGTCAATACAAGGGTATAAGCGGAGAAATTATAAATGAAATATCTAAAAAAACAGGTATAAAGTTTACATATAACTATGAGGATTTTGATACCTTATATGATAAACTCAAAAAAGGGAAGATTGATATTTTAAATATAGCCAAAACAGATGAGAGATTGAAATATGTTTTGTATCTTCAGCCTTATGATAAAGAAAGAGATATAATTATAGGAAGAAAAGACAGTGAGGACATAAAAGATATTTTTGAATTAGAAGGAAAACGAGTTGCTGTAGTAAAAGGATATTGGCACTATGAGTATCTTAAAAAAAATTTGGCTAATGTAGATATCATTGATACTAAAGATATAGAAGAATCCCTTATGTTGGTACACAAGGGAAAGGCTGACTATCTTATAGAAAATCCTTCAGTAGTTCGATATTATATTGAAGAATTAATGCTATATGATCTAGTTGAAGAAGGAAGAACAAGTGCCGATTCTTATTTATATTATGGTGTTACAAAGGGGAAACCTGAACTTGCAAGTATAATTAATAAAGTTATGCCACTTATAGATAAAGATAAACTTGAAAAAATTGGATATGAAGAAGTGCCTCATGTAAACAATAAGCAGTATTATAAAAAACTTATTAGTATAATAGTAGTCCTAATAATTCTACTTATTCTAATAATTTTATATGTAATTAGGTTGATTAAAGACTTAATAAAGAAAAAAACTGAACTAGAGTTAATTAAACAAAGAGAGCAAATACTTTATATTGATACGCTTACAGAGGTTTATAATAGGAACTATTTTAGTAGCAAAATCAAAAATACACTAGATGAAAAAACTTATCCTCAAACAATTATAGTTGCTGATTTGAATAATTTAAAACCAACCAATGATAAATATGGGCACCATATAGGAGATGAGTTACTGAAAGGTTTTACCAGTATACTTAAAGAAGTTTGCCCTGAGGAGAGTTTGATATTCAGATTTGGGGGAGATGAATTTCATATAATTCTAGAAAAAACCAATGAAAAGCAAGCGGAAGAACTTATTGGTGTTATAAAAGAGTTTTTAGAGCAAAAAAGTATAATTATCGATGAAAACACAGTATTAAAGATCTCAGCTGCCTTTGGATATGCTACAAGATATTTTAAGGAACAAAGTTTTGAGGAATTAATTAAGATTGCGGATAAAAAAATGTATGTGAACAAAAATAGATACAAAGAGTAAATTAAAATGGGTCTGTTGCATTTATAGAGAACCACGGCCGACAGTTAACTTATGCTCCGGGATATATTTACATTCTTCCAGCACGATAAATACT
>NZ_JAEEGC010000203.1 GCF_019207025.1 Clostridium thailandense
AAGGTTGAAAATTAAAGTATGAATTCATTCTAAAATAAAGAGTATGATAAATAAGCCATCTTGCAATGGCCAAAAAATTAAATATTTAACAAGTTAAGGTTAGGTAGCTGACTTGATTTTATAACCTTGAGACTGCGCTATTAAAACGGCCTGTTCAATTGTAATCACGCGATCAACAGGGATAAGATCTGATTTTCTATAAAGCTCAGCATTATAAGTTTCTTTATTTTTCAAGATATTGTATAATGCTGTTAGAAGCATTCTTGCTATTGCAATGATTGCCTTCTTGTGACCGCGGCGTTTCTTTATGCGGAGATAGCGGTTGCGAATTTCAGGATGCTTTTCACTTTTAACCACAGAGGTTGCACACTGTACTAAAAGTGGTTTTATGTAGCATCCAGCTTTAGAAACCCGGACAGATTTTTTCTTCCCCGCACTTTCATTGTTAGTAGGTGTTAATCCTGCCCATGAGCATAAGTGTTTCGCCGAAGGAAAAGCCTCCATATTTACTCCAATCTCTGAAATTACAGTGATTGCAGAGAAAGGATTCCTAAATGATGGAGCAGTTAGAATTAGGTCGAGTTCTTGTTGATAGGGACTGGCGAGCGCAAGAATCAGTTCTTCTAACTCTGCTTTCCGGGATTCTAAATCCTCAAAATGTCTTTTGATAATCTTTAATTTACCAGCCTGTTCAGGAGAAATATATCCATCAACGGCGAGCTCTAATTCTGAAATTTTATTTTTCATAGAGCCATGAATTAAAGGTTTAATATCAAAGGAAGTATCTAAAGGATTTTCAAGAATCTTATCTAAAATTCTTTTTGAACTTTTGCCAAAAGTGTCTGAAACAACGTTAGCCAATTGAATATTGGAAATCGTGAGACAATTTTGGAGACGGTTCTTCTCACTAGACATAAAGCAGGTTAGTTTGTACCGATAGCGCATAAGGTCACGAAGCTGACGAATATCAGCAGGAGGCATAAAGCTACCAGCAACAAGATCGTGCTTAAATAGGTCAGCAATCCATTTCGCATCTTTCTTGTCAGTTTTTTTACCACGAATAGCCTTAACATATTTAGGATGTGCAAGTACAATAGAACAGCCTTTTTCCAAGACGTTGTACACAGGAATCCAGTACTTACCTGTAGATTCCATACAGACATCCTTACAATTAGAATCCAGTAGCCATTGTAACAGCTCTTTCAAACCTTTTGTATAGGTAGAAAAGCGATGGCTCTTGTAAGTGGTGATACCCCTAGAATTAGTGTTTGCAATGCAAGCAACAACGAAGGTTTTGTGGACATCAATGCCACAACAAATTTTGTATACAATTTTTAAAGCCATAGGGACTCCTTCCTGAACTAGTAAGTTCTAAAGAATTAAAGGGAGAAACGGCATTGACTGATAGCCTAGCATTTAAACGAGATTGTTTAAACAAAGATAAGGTTACGTACTCAAAGGTACACTTATTTGTGCTTGAAAAGGCTATCTACACATATAATTATGCGGTCATCTGACAAGTCAGACAGCCCACTCACCTCCCCGTGATTTGTAGTATACCGAAATCCCAATGGTTTAATAATATAAAAAAATTCGCTTAAAGCCAAACTTTTTCATTACGTTTTGTGCCTTGAGCGAAGCGAAAGGAATGGATATAATTATG
>NZ_JAEEGC010000204.1 GCF_019207025.1 Clostridium thailandense
CCTTCACTGTCCTCTGTACTCTGTCAACTGTCCTCTACTAATTATTATTACTGTCAGTTATTTATCTAATGTAACTTTCTACTTGTTTCTATGCTTCCATAACCTTTAAATTTTCATCAGTTATTAATTCTGCCTCTGTAGCAGCCCTAATTTGTTCCACTGTATATTCAGGGTTATATTCCTTTAATACAATCCCCTTGTCTTTAATTTCCATAACTCCCATTTCTGTTATAATTAAACTTACTTTTCCAACTGCTGTAAGTGGTAATGTACATTCTTTTAATATCTTTGGAGCTCCTTTAGCAGTATGAGTCATTGCAATAATAACTTTTTTTGCTCCGCTTACTAAATCCATGGCTCCACCCATGCCAGGAACCATTTTACCAGGAACCATGAAATTTGCTAAGTTACCTTTTTCATCTACTTCTAAGGAACCTAAAACAGTAGCGTCTACATGCCCTCCTCTAATAATTCCAAAAGAAGTGGCGCTATCAAAGAATGCAGCTCCTTTTACTACAGTAACAGGTTGTCCACCAGCATTTACAATATCCTTATCTTCTTTTCCTTCTTCAGGCACTGAGCCTAAACCTACAAAACCATTTTCAGATTGAAATACCACATTTATACCTTCTGGTAAGTAATTAGCAACCATAGTTGGAAGACCTATACCTAGATTTACTACATCTCCGTCTTTTAATTCCTTTGCCACCCTCTTTGCTATAAACTCTTTTATATTCTTACTATCCATTATTTTTCACCTCCAACAATGTAATCTACAAATATTCCTGGTGTCATTACATGGTTTGGATCTAATTCTCCAACCTCAACAACCTTTTCAGCACCTACTATTACTAGATCAGCAGCAGTTGCAATTAATGGATTAAAGTTTCTTGTAGAACCGTTATAATAAGTGTTCCCTGATTTATCTACAACAGAACCACCTACTAAGGCTATGTCTGCTCTTAATGGTAATTCTAAAATATATTCTGTATCTCCAATTTTTACTTTTTGTTTTCCTTCTTCTACAATAGTTCCAACTCCTGTTTCTGTTAGAAAACCACCTATACCTGCACCACCACATCTAATTTGCTCCGCTAGTGTTCCTTGTGGTATTAAATCTACTATCATTTCTTTGCTATTCATTTGTCTTCCAGTTTCAGGGTTAAGTCCTATATGAGAAGCTATAACTTTTTTAACTCTCTTATTTTTAACGAGCTTTCCTATTCCTGTATCTGGAAACCCTGTATCATTAGCAATAATTGTTAAATTCTTTACACCTTTTTCTATTATTGCATCAATTAACACTTCTGGAGTCCCTGCGCCCATGAAACCTCCAATCATCAAGGTCATTCCATCTTTTATGCAACCAACTGCTTCATTAACATTTTTAATTTTATTCATATTTTTCACCTTCTCTTTAATTTGTGACTTTTTCATATATTACATGTAGCAATTCTTGTGCCAATTTTAATATTTTTCAATGACATTCTATCTTAAAGTATAATACAACTCACTCTCCATTTAACCACATTAAAACACAGAGGAGCATTTTCATCTTATAGCTAATAAATGTGTAGAGGTTTTCAACACATCTTTAGTAAAAACCGTTGAAAGAATCCACAACCTCAAATATAGTGTAATGAGGTAATAAATGGTATAATAAATTAAAGGTTAAATTGGATAGTATAAATTATGCTATTAAAAAATTTGCTCATAGATAGACCTTTTACAATTATCCATAATAATCCAAATATAGTAATTTATACACTTCATCCTTGATATAGGTTTCATCATCAGAAAGAATATTAGAAGGTTTATAGTCTGAGCTATAAACAAAAGTCTTTATAACTGCGGCCGCAGTCATAACATAAGATGAATGTATTTACAAATAGACATAAGTAATTGCTAAATTATTTTTTAAAAAATATTGATTATATAAAAATAAATGAGTTATAATTGAATTCATGACAATGACAGCCTTTCGTGTTATTTTTGTGCTTTCGAAGATTCAATTATGACCGAAAAAGGGAGCATTGTTTTTTATTTTTTAAAAAACTCTGTAACTCCTGATATATAAAGAAAAATATAAAGGAATAGTGTGAAAAATTTCACACTAACTTAAATTGAATGGGAGGCTAAAGATGGAGAATAATGACAATGTGTATGATCAACTGATGAAGTATGCTCTCAAATCTATGTATTTTACAATTATTACAGATGATAAAGGAATAATATTATTTGTAAGTGAGAACTATGAAAAGTTATTAGGATTAGGTGACGAATCCATTTTAGGACTTCCTATAGAGGATGTTATTGAAAACTCGGGAATACCACGTGTTATTCAAATAAAAAAAGAAGAAATCGGTCATCTCTTTACACTTAAGGATGGTAAAACCGTTGTTTGTAACCGTATACCTATTTTTCATGAAGAAAAATTTTATGGTGTTATCAGTACAGCTACTTTTTATAACTTAAATGAAGTCGATAAACTGAATCAGGAAATTATCGAATTGAAAAAGGAAAATATGTCTTATAGGAAAAAAATCATGGAACTGTCCATAAAACAAAAATTTTCCATAGATCAGGTTATAGGCAAGTCAAAGCCCATAATGGATATAAAAGCTACCATACAAAAATTTGCTTCTTCAAATTTGACTTTTTTAATTACTGGTGATACTGGAACTGGCAAAGAAGTATTTGCAAATGCCATTCATCAACTCAGTGATCGTCAAGATAAAAATTTCGTAAAAATAAATTGTGCGGCAATCCCAAAGGATTTATTGGAATCAGAACTTTTTGGATATGAGCCTGGAGCATTCTCGGGTGCGTTAAAAAACGGAAAAGTCGGAAAATTCGAACTAGCAAATTATGGAACCATTCTTCTAGATGAGATTGGAGAAATGCCACTTTCTTTGCAATCCAAATTGCTAAGAGTTTTACAAGAAAGAGAATTAGAACGTGTAGGCGGATTAAAGACAATAAAGTTAGATGTACGGGTTATTTGCAGTACAAATCAAAATATTGAAGATCAAGTAGCCCAGGGATTATTCCGTAAAGATCTGTTTTATAGAATTAATGTAGTGGAGTTAAAAATTCCACCACTTAAAGATCGATTAGATGATATTTTGCCTCTTAGCAATTATTTTATCAATAAGATAAATAATTCTTTTGGCTTAGGAGTTACTTGTATAAAGAAGGATGTTTTATCACTTTTCAATGAATATCAATGGACAGGAAATGTACGTGAATTAGAGCATGTTTTAGAACGCGCATGCATCATGGCAGGCTCTGGACCTTTGAAAATAGAATACTTTGACTTTCTTCTGCCCCGTATTTACAAAAATGATCATTCATCTGAAGAATCAATTAATAATGAAAACTCCTTAACTGAACTTACATCCAAGGTGGAAAAGGAAAAAATTATAAAAGCACTGATTGAAGTAAAAGGAAATAAATCAGCAGCAGCAAAATTATTGGATATTGATCGAGGTTCTTTATACAATAAATTAAAAAAATATGGGATTGATATTTAAATAATTATTTATAAAACAGCCCCAACACTAATCAAGATTTTTAAGATTGTGTTGGGGCTATGTTATCTACTACTATTCAAGTTTCAACCTAAATCAATGGAAAATCAAAATCCCTGCGATTGTAATTATATTTCCAATTACGAATAATAATACTGAAAAGGCCATTAAGTCACGTAGATCTATTTTTGCAATTGCTAGCAATGGCAGAGCCCACATTGGGCAAACAATATTCCAAATACTTTCTCCCCAAGCAACTCCCATTGCAACCTTCCATGCTGGTACACCAAGTGCTTTCGCAGCTGGAAGCATGAATGGTGCTTGTACAGCCCAGTGTCCTCCTGCTGAAGGAACAAAGCAAGTAATAATAAGAGATGAGAAGTAGCACCATAATTCAAATGTTTTTGGTGTTGCTGCTGAAAGTAACCAATGTGAAATCATTATAACAAGACCGCTGCCTTCCATGATTCCCATTATTCCTGCATATATTGGGAATTGGAATATAATTCCTGAAGCCGTACTACAGCCTTTTCCAAAGGCCTCCATGTATTTAGTTAATGATCCATGGCAAATCAGCCCAGCTACAATAAATGTTAATACAATTGTATTGATATTTATATTAAAGCCATTTTTTGCAAAATATGATATCAAGTAAGTTAAACCCATTAACCAGAATGTAATATTTAAAATTTTGCTTCTATCTAATCTTTCTCCTAAAGACAATGATTTCTTGTCTACAACAGTTTCAGCTATTTCATCTTCAGCATCTGCAAACAATGCAGGGTCTGCAATAACTTCTGTTCCTTTTTTCGGCATCATAAGCAAGCATGCAAATGGAATAATTACAACTAGTCCTATGATTATAAATAAACATTGTGGTGCAAAAATTGTTTGTGTAAGTGGAACCAATCCTATTTGCTTTTCAGCAAAGTGTCCTGGTGTATTTATTAATAGTGGAACTGATGCTGACAATCCACCATGTGTGATAATTATACCAGAAAAGGCAGCTGTTACAATCAAACGAAAATCAGTATCTTTATGATATAGAGCAGCTTCTCTAGCAAGCATTCCTCCAGCAATTAGTCCAAGCCCCCAGTTGAAATAATATAAAAGCATGGATATAAAAGCAATAAATAAAATCGTTTGCCTTGGAGTTTTAGGGATTCTTACCAATCTTTTCAATAATTTATGTACTGGTTTAGACGCTGCTAAAGCATATCCACTAACCAACATAAGAGTCATTTGCATTGCAAATGTAAGTAGATTCCATATTCCGCCTCCCCAATATTGAACTAACTTTAAAGGAGTTGTAGGCGTAAAAATTAAGGCCATAACAGAAACAAACAAAGTGATCAGCCATGCTATTGTAAGTGGAGCTGGTAGGTACTTCTGCATGATTTTCAGAAAAAAGTCTAACATTTTTTTAACCATGATTTTTTTCATCCTTTCTTAATAAATTAATATGATTTTTATTTAGTTGAACTGTGGAGTACTGAACCAAATTTTAATACTTATGTATTTTAGCTTCTTTGGCAGCTCCTTGTTGAATACGATTACCGATAAGTGCTGCTACATCCTTATATGTAGCTCAAATTTATTTTTTAATTTCAACAGCATTGTTGAATTATCTTCTGCTTAGTCTAGTTCTGGAATAGAAAATCTATTCAAATTGTCCGTTGATGGGAATGGTATCTCTTTTGCTTCAAATTCCTTAACAATTTTTACAATTAAGTCATTGAATGGAGTATCAAAGTCAAATTTATCTCCGTTTTGGCACACTATTCCATTGATATAATCAATTTCACAAGGTATTCCCTTCTCCATATCCTGCATCATACTAGCTTTTTGTGGTCTATGTACAGAATATACGTCTCTTAACATTGCAATTGCCTTACTACGTCCAGCAGCATCATCAAATTCAAGATTATAGAAATTTTGGCCTGGTATAATCTCTTCAATAGAAACACCTTTTAATTTTGAAACTTTAATTAACTCATTAGCTACGTGAGCAGCACATGCAGCCGCTTTATCATCATCAATAATTTCTCCAAAGGTGCATCCTAAAGCTGCTGACATTCCGCTTAGAGCACTGTTCATCAAGAGTTTAGCCCAACGTATACCCATAAGATTTGTATTTATTACTGCCTTTCCTGCATATTTTAGGAATTGCTCTACATTCTTTACTTTCTCAGTAACTTCTCCATTTATACTTCCAATTTCTATTATCATAAATTCTGGCTTTGTATATAATTGAGCAACTCCAGGTTGTAACCAACCTCCGCCCCAGCCAACTGTCCCACCAATAGTTCTGTCTTCTCCAAAAATCTCAGCAACAGATTCTTCAGGAATTCCATTCTGAAGTGTACACACAACACTATTTTTATTTAAATGTGGTAAAAGTCCTGGTAAAGCTTTTCTGTTTGCAGTTTGTTTCAATAAAACTATAACTACATCATATATACCTTCCATTTGATCTGGAGTAATTGCCTTAACAGGTACGTTTTTCAAATCTAAATAACCTGTAACAGTAGCACCATTAGCATTTAGCATATCCACATGAGCTTTATTTGCATCAATTAAGATTGCTTCCCCCCCATTCTTTGAAACTACAGCACCCATTATTGTACCTAGCGAACCAGCGCCTAAAATTGCAACTCTCATTTTTAAGTCCTCCTCATATTTTTTATTTCACATTAATCATTCAGCAAATATCATGCCAATTTTCAAAAACCAGAATATTCTTGTGTTTTTTTTTAATTAGTTATAAATATGTGGAAACTTTCAACATATTTATAACAAAATATGTTGAAAATGATTACACTTCAAAAACATACATTTGTTTTTGAATACGTAGTTTTAATAAATAAGTAGGTTTTGCTAAAAAATAAGAGTTGGCATCCTTTTTGCTCTTAATTTACATGAAAGGTGATAACCTTACAATAAATTTTTAATTATTTTTTAAACGGAGGAATTTAAAAATGAGTGATTTAAGTAAAAAAAGAGTAATTTCTGTAGCGATAACTGGTTCGTGGCCAACAAGAGAGGATAATCCAAACTTATCCATTACACCACAAGAAATTGCAGAGGACGTTTATGCATCATGGAAAGCAGGTGCTGCTATTGCCCATATTCATGTACGTAATGATGATGGTTCACCATCTACAGATTTTAAAAAGTACAAAGAAACTATTGATCTAATCAGAGCAAAAAAAGACTGTGACATTTGTATAAATATCACAAGTTCTGGAAGTGTTGACTTCGGAGATGAAGAACGTATTTACCCACTTCAACAATTACTACCTGAATTAGCTTCCTATGATGCAGGTACATTAAATTGGCAGCACAGAACTGTATTCTATAACCCACCTCAGTTCTTAGAAAAACTTGGCCATGCACTTCAAGAATCCAATATTAAACCAGAAATCGAAATTTTTGATGCAGGTATGGTATACAATGCAATTCACTATATAAAGACAGGTGTTTTAAAAGCTCCATGCCATTTCCAAATTGTTCTTGGAGCTGCTGGTGGAATGACAAACACTATTGAAAACTTAGTACATTTAAAAAACATTCTTCCTGAAGGTTCAACATGGGGTGCATGTGGAATTGGTAAAGGTCATATGCCTATTATGTTAGCAACAATTGCAATGGGTGGACATCTTAGAGTTGGTATGGAAGATAACGTTATGTACCACAAAGGTGTTCTTGCAGAATCAAATGCTCAATTTGTTGCTAGAGCAAAAAGATTGCTTGAAGAAGCCGGATTTGACGCAGCTACTCCAGATGAAGCACGTCAAATCTATGGACTTACAAGAAAAGTATTTTAATAACGTCCTTTGATTAATTTACATATGATAGGAGCAATGTGGTTATGAAAGGTCTTAAGATTAATGAATTATCAGTAGGGCAAACGGCGTCTTTTTCAAAAACAATTACAGAATCAGATGTTTATTTGTTTGCAGGAGTTACAGGAGATATTAATCCAGCCCATTTAAATGAAGATTATGCAAAGAATACTTTCTTTAAAGGCAGAATCGCTCACGGAATGTTAAGTGCCGGATTAATCTCAGCAGTTATAGGTGTGCAGCTTCCAGGACCAGGAGCAATTTACGCTTCTCAAACACTTAAGTTTCTTGCACCTGTACGTTTTGGGGATACAATTACAGCAGCTGTGGAGATACAAGAGATATATCCTGAAAAAAACCGAGTTGTTTTAAAAACTTATTGCACTAATCAGAATGACGTCATGGTAACTTCTGGCGAAGCAGTAGTTCTTCCACAAAAATAAAAAACATCAGAAGGCATCTTACAATTAGTTGTTAACTAATCGTAAGATATCCTTTCAAGTTTGCAGAGAGGATCATTTATAACAACTCTATGAATGATCCTCTCTGCTTTTTACATTTTTTTGAATTTTAAAAGCACATATACTACAGACTTTAAAACTTCATACAAAAAATCTAAATTATAAAAAATGGGGGATATATTATGTCAATTAAAAAAAAGATTCCAATTTTCATGAGTATTTTGTTAGTATTTTCTATAATAATAACAACTATATTTACATACTTTCAATCGTCAAACAATCTACTTAATGAAACTCAGCAATCCCTTTCAGTTGTTAATAGAGGCTCTATGGAAACCATAGTAACTTTAATAGAAAAAGAACAAGCAGGTGCAAAAGTAATAGCAAATAATAAATTAGCTTATGAGGTATTAAAAAAGGGACAAGAAAATAGTAATTCAAATGAATATGGACAACTTGTTAATGAAAGCAACGAATGGTTAGCTGATTACGTAAAAAATAATCCTTACTATGAAGTACCATTTATTGCAAATACAAATGGAATCATAGTTACTGACGGTAATCCTAAAAACATTGGAATAGATCTTTCAAAGGGAGCATATGTAAAAATAGTTTTAGGGGGAAAGGATTCTATTAGTGATGTTCTTGTATCCAAGTATTCTGGAAAACAAATAGTTGTATTTGCAAGTCCTATATTAGATAATAATACTGTTATTGGCTTTGCAGGCTCTATTGTCTATTGTGAAGGGATTGCTAAATATCTTAAAGAAGCAAAATTAGAAAATTATAGTTCCAGTTTTTCCTATTTAGTAGATATATCAGGTAATGTGTTATATCATCCTACTGTGGATAAAATAGGAAAACCTGTTGAAATTTCAAATATAAAACAAATTATAGATGAAATAAAAAACGGACAAGAATTAAAAGGTGGAGAAATAAGTTATAATTATTCAGGTAAAACTAAAATCGCATCGTACAATATAATACCTGGAACAAAGTGGATATTGGTTTTAGAAACTGACAAATCCGATGTGCAAAAATCTATAGCTCACATTACAGCTATGCTAGTAAAAATAAACATAGTTGTTTTGATCATTTGCATTATTGTTGGTATATTTTTATCAAGGAGGGTGACAGACCCTATTATTGATATGACAGAATTAGTAAATAAAACCTCAAATTTAGATTTAACCCATGAGAAAAAGTACGAAAAATATTCCAAATACAAGGATGAAGTAGGGGATATTTTTAATTCCATAGCAAATATGAGAAATGTTTTACGTGAAGTATTAAACCATCTTGTTAACATTTCCTCTAAAATAAATGATAACGCAGTAAACGTAGACATTCTTACAGAAAAGCTTAAACAATATGCCCATGAAACATACAGTGAGTCCAAAATCCTATCATCCGGAATGGAAGAAGCTGCTGCAAACTCAGAAGAAATATCAGCATCTGCTGCTGAAATGGAAAATGCCATAAGGAACATTGCTGAAACATCAGAAAATTCATATAATAATTCTTTAAATACATTAAAAAGAGCTAATGAATTAATGAAGGCTTCAGTAACTTCAAAAGAAAATGCAGACAGGATATATGACATTGTTAAAAATGAGTTAGAAGAAGCTATTAACAATTCAGGTGCTGTATATGAAATTAATAATCTGGCCGAAGCAATTTTACAAATAGCATCTCAAACTAATCTTCTTGCTCTTAATGCTGCTATTGAAGCTGCTAGAGCAGGTGAAGCCGGTAAAGGATTTACTGTAGTTGCCGATGAGGTTAAGAAACTTGCACATGAGTCTGCTGGTATTGCAGCTAATATTCAAAATACTATTCAAAAGGTTATAACCTCTGTAGCCGATTTATCTAGTAATTCAACTAAAATACTAGACTTTATAGAGAACAATGTAAAGGTTGATTACGAAGATTTTCTAAAAACAGGCAAACTATATTATAAGGATGCTGAAGACTTCAGAACTGCTATGCAAGAATTTACTGCGACTTCTGAAGAGCTAAATACATTTATATCTGCCATTGTAAGTTCAATAACCCAATCAGCTCAAATCATTAATAATGGAGCTGAAGGTGTTTCTAAAATATCTGATAAAACTAATATTATAGATTCTAGATTAAAGGATATAAAAGATAGTTCATCTAATAGCATTGATAGTGCTGAACAGTTAAAAGAATTAATATCCAAATTCAAAATATAAAGCTGCGTGTTTAATATAAAAAAACACCTTAATTCAAAATAATTTTAATTTAACCTGTAGAATTGTAACAAAGTTAAGGCATGTAGCTCTATTTTTTAAACTACATGCTTTGGTTATTTCAAAAAAATTTTTTATTTTCTTCTTCAATAATAAATAAGTATATCTTCAAAGCTTTTTCTTTTGGATAAAGTCTCTAAATTCTTTTATCATTATCATCTCTTTTTTTCTCTATATACCCTGCTTCAATAAGTTTCTGTATAGCTTTTGTTGTCGTAGTTTTATCTACTTTTAAAAGGTTTGATAAATCAATTTGATTAATTCCTTGGTTTTCACAGATCCTTGTTAAAAATATAAATTGACCTTTTTGTAGATTTATTTCTTTAAATTTAATATCGCTTATAGAATGAATGCACCGGAACAGAGTTCCTATCTCCCTTAATATATGGCTATCTAGGGTTTTAATAAGACTTCACCTCCTATGAAATTAGTTGAAAGTTCAACTATATTACATTTATAATAGCATATATTAGTTGAAATTCCAACTAATATATGCTATGTTTTTATCAATCCATATCTTAGCTCAAATCTAACAAAATAACCCTTATAAAATTGCTCAAAATAATATTTTCTGTTTCCTAAACCTCTATTTTTTATATTTTTCAGCATTATTTAAAACTTTTTCTAGGAACTTTATAGAAATCTCAACCTCTTTGTCTTCGTTGCCTTCTATTAAAATACTTGCCCAGCAATTAATAATTTTTGTGATTATCGGAATTATATTTTTCCCTTTATCTGTTATATAAAGCTTATATGCTCTTGTGTCCTCTACATTATGTTCTTTTCTTACATATTCAAGTTCCGTTAGCCTTTTTATAGTCCTTGTAGACATAGCTTTGTCAACATTAAGTCTTCTGCTTATATCATTTTGACTTATGCCTTCATTTACATTTAATACAAGTAAATAAGGATAACTTCCAGTAGTAAGTCTAAATTCTTCTAGCTCTTTGTCAATATATATTTGAGTACATCTATATATGCTGTTAGTTAACTTAGCTAAAGATATTGCATTATTACTCATATATTTTAGTCCTCCTTTATCCACTATCCACTTTGCATATTTTTCTCTTATAACTTAAACTTATTGATTTGTAATTCAAGTTCCATTGATAATTGTTTCAAAGAATTTGCATCAATTAAAAACTTGTTCATCATCATTGCTATCTCTTCAGCAGATGCTGAAACTTCTTCTGTACTTGCAGCAATTTCTTCTGATACTGCAGATATATTTTGCATTTTACCAACTATTTCATCTTTACTATTAGTGGTTTCTAGTGTTTTTTCTTTAACTAATTGAATTTGTGAAACTACTTGATTTATTGAAATTGATATTTCAGTAAATATAGATTTTGTTTGAAGAACAGCTCTATCCTGCTCTACCACAATATTCTTTGTTTCTTCCATTGCTTTAACTGATGCTTGTACTTTATCTTTAATACTATTGATTAATATTTGAATTTGTTGAGTTGCAAAAGTGGATTGTTCAGCAAGTTTATGAATTTCATCTGCAACTACCGAAAACCCTTTACCCGCCGCACCTGCTCTTGATGCCTCTATTGCTGCATTTAATGCCAATAAGTTAGTTTGTGACGCTATGTGATTAATAGTATCAACAATAACACTAATTTCATTAGACGATTTATTTACATCATATATAATATTGCTCACTTCCGTTGTAGATTTATTAGTGTTATAAGCCTTCTGAGTAAGAACTTCTACTACTTTTACTCCCTTTTTAGTTAACTTATCTGTACTTTCTGACGCGTTAGACATTTCATTTGTAAGCTGAGATATATTATCAATCTTATTACCCAACTGTTCTAATTCATGAACTCCTTCTTCTACGCTCTTTGATTGATCTAAAGTTCCGCTTGAAACTTGATCTATTGTTGTCGCCACTTCGTTAACAGCATCACAGCTTCTCATAGCCATTAAGGCCATTGTAGCTGAGTTTTTATTCAAAATATCAGCAGACTTTTTTACATTAGATACTAATTCCCCTATACTATCAAGCATTATATTAAAATCAGTTCCTAACTGACCGAATTCATCTTTGCTCTTAATATCCGTTCTAACTGATAAATCTCCATTAGATGCCTTATTAAATTCCATTTGTAACTTGTCTATATTTTTAGTAATCATTCTACTCACAATTAATGCTGATATTCCCGAAATTACAAGCATTATGAAAATAACTAAAATTGAATATTTTTTTAAGGAATTGAGATCATCATTTATTTCAGATCTAGGCATCGATGCAAACAGCTTCCAATTTGTTAATTTATTTGTGCTATAAATAATAATTTCATTTAATTTTCCATCACTATATTCTTGAAATCCTGATTCTTTATTTTTAGATTTTTCCCATATCGGTAGCTTTTTAATTTTATCTGTCCCTATTAAAGTTTTATCAGGATGGGCTACTAAAATACCTTTTGAATCAGCTACAAATACGTAACCTTTCTGTCCAATCTTTATATCTGATAATTTGCTTGACAATTTATCAAGATTTATAGTTACTCCTACAACTCCAATTACTTGTCCATTATTTTCAATAGTCATGGATACTGTAATAAGATTCTTTTTAGTTAATAATCCAATATATGGGTCAGAATAAAATACCTTTCCCTTATTAGCCACAGCACCTATATACCAAGGTCTAGTTGTTGGGTCTAGTGTTGTACTGCTTTCAGGATATACATATACTTTTTTATTTGTTAGTCCAAATATAACAGTTTCAATGCTATCATTACTAGATTTTATATCTTTAAAAATAGCTTTTACTACTGATTCATTTTCTGGATGTGTTGTTATTTCTTTTAGATATGAATTATTGTCTATAAATTTTAAAGGAATACATATTCCTTCAAAAAAATTTTCTATTCCTCTATTAACTTCTTGAATTGTTTGATTAGTGGACACTTTAAACCTATTTCTTATAACGCTATTGGTCTTAACATTAGAACAAATGCCTAATGATATTATTGGTATAATGCCAATAACTATCATAATGGCCATCAACCTGTTTTTCATACTTGCGAACACTCTTTTCATGTTTCTTTTAGCTTTCACAAATTTACCTCCATTATCTTTACAGATTACTAACACATTTGAAAATAAGTATAGTCTTTAATTTTCTATTGAAAGTGGTCTTTCATTATCAACCTTATAAATAGCTATTTTACAAAAGTAGTCCATAAATATGATATAGGCATAACAAGTATAAGAGCAGGTAACATATTGGCAATTGCAAAAGCTTTTATACCACTTATACGGAAACCTGTTGCTAACATAATCATGCCACCGCAAGCCGTAAAATCTGAAATCATTGAAGGTGTAGTCATTGGCAGTATGATTGATGCGCTGAAAAACAAACATATTAATACAGCAAACTGCGGAACACAAATAGTTAAAACTATGTAACCAAGAGCTGTTGCAAAAATTGCTGCTACAAAAAAGTCAAGAAATGACTTTGCTAATAATACCGAGTAATCACCAGTCATTCCTTCCTTTAATGCCCCAAATATTCCTGTTCCGCTGGCAGAAAATAAAATTACTATACCAACAAATTTTTCCATGAATTCTTTTTGATTATCTACAGTTCCCTTATTAGAAAAGATTCTCTCAATTGGTCCACGTATACGACCTACACACCACTCAATTCCCTTTTCAAATTTAATTAACTCACCTAGGGCACTTCCAAGAATTAAAGATAAGACAACTGCAGGCATCGTATTCATTTTTAATATTAAGTTTACTCCCATAGCCATAGATGCTACTCCAGCGGTTAGAGGCAAAGCTGTACGGGTTCGTTCTGGAATTTTATCTCCTAAAACTGCTCCTATTAAACCTCCAAAAAATACTGCTAGACTGTTAACTATAACTCCAATAGGCATATTTATCTTCCTTTCATTGTTTTATAATTTTAAAATTGATTTATTTGCTTAATAAATCCTTGTTTCAATAATTCTATAAAAATCAGCCTATATCTTAATCTCTTTGACGCTTAAAGATATAGGCTGATTTTATTATCTATCGTCTTGTGGTAAACAGAATCCTTTGCATCAGATAGAGTTTGTCTTGCTTTTTTTAAGTTTTTCTAACCTACAACATTAATGCTATAGCTGAAAATCATCTATTTTAATACATTTATCAGTTCACCAATCTTTTCAATACTAACAACTATTTCATCTCCAGACTTTAACCATTGCTGCTTGTCTTCTGGATAGGTTGAAACAGCTCCACTAGGGGTTCCAGTAAAGATAATATCTCCAGGTTTCAATGTCATATAACTAGATATATAACTTACAATTGCAGCACAATCTAAAACCATGTCCCTAGTATTGCCATTTTGTCTAAGAGCTCCATTTACTTTACATTTAATTTCTAGATTTGCAGTATCAATTTCATCAGCTGTTACCAAATATGGTCCGATAGGTGCAAAGTGGTCACAGGTCTTTCCTAACAGCCATTGATGGGTTATACATTGAAGCTCCCTAGCAGCCAGGTCGTTTCCAGCAGTATATCCGAATATATAGTTAAGTGCTTCTTCCTTAGAAATATTTTTAGCTTCTTTTCCCATGACAATAACTAATTCTGCTTCATAATCAAATTTTTCAGCATTTTGGGGTAGTGAAACAATTTGGTCATGTGCAGCCAGTGTATTGTTGAATTTACTGAATATAATCGGCTGCTTTGGAATATCTTTTCCAGCTTCTCTATAATTTAAAGCAATGCAAAGAATTTTTTCTGGTTTTATTACAGGAGGTGCATAAATAATTTCTTTTTCTGGAATTATGTTAGTTTCCTTCTGTATTAATTGAGACAATTCAGATAGAGCTTTTTCTCCTCCTTCAATGACTTCTTCTACAATGGCATACGCCCTAATAGAATGATCTTCAGCAACTTTTGCTACATCTATAATACCTTGCTCGTTTTTAATACCTAACTTAATTTGTTCTCCAACTTTAAAGTTGACTAATTTCATAGCAGCTTCTCATCTCTCTTCCTTTAATCTTATACTACTTCACTTCTGCTATATGGCTTCCTTATCTTTTCTTTATTGATATTTCTACAGTCTATAGTTATAATTTGCATAATTATATTTAAATTCATTTTACATTAGATTTTCTCTAACTAAACCAAGTTCTTGAGCTGTATCTACTACTGCTTTTGATACAGCTTCACAAACACCTCCATCAAATACACTAGGTACTATATGATTTTCATTTAGCTCACTATCCTTTATTAATCCAGCGATTCCCTTTGCAGCTGCGATTTTCATATCATCGCATATATCTTTTGCTCTGACCTTTAATACACCATTAAACATCCCTGGAAAAACTAATACATTATTAATTTGGTTTGGAAAATCTGATCTTCCTGTAGCTATAACTCTAGCTCCACCTGCCTTTGCTTCACTTGGCATTATTTCTGGAGTAGGATTAGCTAATGCAAAAACAATACTATCTTTATTCATTGTTTTAACCATTTCCTTAGTTAATACATTTCCATCTGAAACACCTATGAACACATCCTTATTCTTAATAACATCTGCTAAGGTTCCTTTTTCCAAACCTCTATTAGTTATCTCCACCATTTTCTTTTGTGCTTCATTTAATGTATCATCACCTTTAACAAGGGCTCCATTAATGTCGCATAAGACTATATTTTTAACTCCTGCATACATTAAAAGTTTAGCTGTAGCGATACCAGATGCCCCTGAACCATTTATAACAACTTCTACTTCTCCTATATTTTTCTTAACTAATTTTAGAGCATTATACAATCCTGCTAGTACTGCAATTGCAGTTCCATGTTGGTCATCATGATATACAGGTATATCTAATAACTCTTTCAATTTATCTTCAATGTAAAAACATTCTGGTGCTTTAATATCTTCTAAATGTATTCCTCCAAAACCAGGAGCAATATTCTTTATTGTATTCACTATATCATCAGGCTCTATAGAATCTAGACTTATCGGAATTGCATCAACATTTCCAAATTTCTTCAATAACAATGCTTTACCTTCTACCACAGGTAGTCCTGCTTCTGGTCCAATATTACCTAATCCAAGGACTGCTGTTCCATTTGTAACTACAGCAACGGTTTTTCCTTTCATTGTATACTGATATGCATTATTCTTATTCTTAGCAATTTCTAAACAAGGTTCAGCGACTCCAGGAGTGTATGCTAGTGCTAAATCTGCACCATTTGTTACAGGCATAGTACCGACAACCTCTATCTTACCTCTTTTTTCTTTGTGTAATTTTAAAGATTCTTCTTGTACATTCATAGTTTTTGTCCTCCCTATTGCTACCTTTCAACATATTATCTATTATTGACAGAAGCTTTATTTAAAGTAATATTATATTTCACAGGTAACGTTTTCTATACTTTTATTATATAAAACGTTTTCTATAATGTCAATAACCTTTGATTTTTCTTTATTAGTTTAATATCAACTTTATCAATATTTAGAAGATATTCTCTCAATCGGCCCATGTATACTTTAATTATAAAAAAATATTTTTTACAACATTAATAATCTACAAATTTTCCAAAAATAAAATACGCATTATCATACATGTATTTCCAAATCGGCATGATAATGCGTATATTTTTCTTAATTTTATGAATCAATCTTTATTTAAGGCGCAATTTCCTCCAAAGATTTTCCACTTGTTTCAACCATTCGCATAGCTACTAATGAACCTATAATACAAATAGCTGCAAAACCAGCAAATACAGATGCAATTCCTTTAGCATCTAATACAAATCCAATTATCATAGGTCCTATTGCAGAAGCTAGACGTAACCAAGTTGTAGCAAATGCAGTCCCTATGGCTCTCATTCTTGTAGGATATATTTCTGGAGTATAAAGATAAAGTAAAACAGTAATTGATCCTACAACACCATAAGATAATGATCCTAAATACATAACACTTTTTGCAGATGTTGCTCCATTTAAGAAGAGTGCTCCAAGTAAACAACCAGCAACAAGGAAAGCCACAGTTGCCCATCTTCTACGTCCAATCTTATCAATTAAAAACGCACATGCCAATACTATACATACTTGAACAACATTTGTAAGGGAAGCTGCATGTAAAGATTCTGATAAAGGAAGTTTGTAGACAGTCTTATATAAACTAGGAAGCCAGTTATTTAAACCATTAGATATAAAATATGCAGAGAACCATAATGTCCATACAACCAAAGTTCTAACGCGGTAGAATGGTGAGAATAATTCTGTCCATTTTGATTTAACTGCTGTTTTATTTACATCCATACTAACAGGTACACGTACATCTGTACTTGCTTCCATTTCTTTAATAACATGTTCAGCTTCATCGAATTTCCCCTTAGTAATTAACCAACGTGGAGATTCCTTAAGTGTAAAGAAAAGTGGTAAAATAACTAAACCTGTTACACCACCTATCAAGAATATCCATTTCCACCCATAATGTGGTACAATAAAAGCTCCAACTTGTGCAGTTAACATCAAACTAATAGGGAATATCATCTCATATAGCATGAAGAATTTTCCACGTCCATGTGCTGCTGACAGCTCATTTATATAGGTAGCAGCAATGGGAACTTCTCCTCCTAATCCAACGCCCTGTAGGAATCTAAATGTAAATAACATATTAAAATTCCCAGCAAACATACATGCAATTCCCATCACAGACATTAGAAAAATAGCTCCTTTTATACTAAATACACGACCATAACGTTCCGCTATAGTACCAAAAATCAGTGCACCTAGCGCCTGTCCTAAATATCCTGATGCAATCAACAAACCTATTTGACTAGGCTTTAAATGCCACATACCAATCAATACAGGAAGTGCATATGCAAGGGATAATGAATCGAAGCCATCAAAAAAGGTAGCACTACCTATAATAACACGCGGCTTAATATGCCATCGTGAAAAAGGAATACTTGCCAGCCGTGTAAGGAGTTCTGAGGCACGATTTGTGGAAGAACTTTCTATTCTTGCATTCTCACTCATAATTAATTATCATTCCTTTCGCTGTGCCAAAGCACAAAAATTTCGAAATCGTTTACCGTTAGTATTATTCAATATGCGTTTCTTAATGCTAAGAAACGCATATATTATCGTACTAAACTAAATTAACCTTAGGAACACCTGAAAGTTCTACT
>NZ_JAEEGC010000205.1 GCF_019207025.1 Clostridium thailandense
ACAAATCTATGGATGTTCCCACTTACAAAAAATACTCTTTAATTTTTAATCATGGTTCTTTCTTCCTTTAAACCTAATTAACCCAGGAAACTCTTCATTAGCATATTTTTTAAGTTTATCTTCATCTTCCATTAATTCGCTCAATCCGTCAATATCATCAATATATTCTATATTTTCATTCCATGCATCTAATTCTCCATCATCATCATTTTTATATCCATCTATATAATTGTCATAGATTAGTTCTCTATCATCATTATTCTCTTGAATTTCATCTTCTGATTCAGAATTATTTTCTAATTCGGCCTGATATTCTTTTGCTTCCTTATCATCTTCTATGATTCCATCAATTTTTACACCTTTCATATCAAATTCTTGTGTTTCAAGGCATTTACCGCAATTATTACACTGTTTAGTTGGATCCAAATCGCATCTTTCACACTCTCCACAATCAGTGCAATTCTTCTTATTGTTAAATATGCAAAATTCTCTTTTCATAGCTACTTCCTTTCAAATTAAGTTTGTAAAACCATTAATACTTAATTCTAGTACACAAATCTTTATACTATAAAATGGTCCAAATAATATTATACATTATATAATTAAAATTCCAAGTCATTTTACGAGAATAAATTATTTCTTAAAATTTCAAATTAACTAATTAACTTATAGTTAATTATTGCCACAAATTGTACTCATCATACAGAACATAAGTTTGATATTTGTCTCTATATATGATATAATTCAAAATAACTAAATTAGAGAGGTGTTTTTTATGGCGGAACACAAGAGCAACAAACAAGCAGAAATTTACGAATTTATAAAAAGTCAAATTAAAGAAAAAGGATATCCTCCATCAGTTAGAGAAATTGGAGCTGCTGTTGGATTAAGATCCACATCCACAGTTCATGGCCACCTTGAAAGATTAGAAAAAAAGGGGCTCATTAAAAGAGATGCTACTAAGCCAAGAACTATTGAGGTCGTTGAAAACTCATCAAATAGAAAAGAACTGGTAAATGTCCCTATAATAGGAACTATAACTGCTGGCTCTCCTATTCTAGCGGTCGAAAATATTGAGGATGTATTTCCTTTACCTATGGATTATGTAAAAAGTAATAAGGAACTTTTCATATTAAAGGTAAGCGGAGAAAGTATGATAGAAGCTGGAATTCTAGATGGAGATCTATCTATAATAGAAAAGATAAACTCCGCAGAGAATGGTGATATAGTTGTTGCATTGATAGAAAATGAAGCAACTCTAAAAAGATTTTTTAAAGAAAAAGATCATATAAGACTTCAACCAGAAAATAAAACAATGTCTCCTATCATCGTTCCAGACTGCCAAATCATTGGTAAACTTGTGGGAATTTATAGACAGTATTAAAATATTGCTTCGCATATCAGAGTACAATTGACAGAGGACAGTGAAGGAGGATTTTTAGGAAAACATCGCTAAAAAAATAAATTTGTTTTCTGATGTAAGGACGAAAACTCACCTTCACTGTCCTCTGTCTTCTCTCAACTGTCCTTTAAAAAATAATACGTCGTAAATTTTTATTTTACGAATTCCAGATTCATAACTTAACTTCTAATTAATTATCCTGTAACCTTAGAAAGTGCTATAAGTATTCCTATCTTTGCATGATCAAAAGTAAGCCCACCTTGTAAATATGCTATATAAGGTTCTCTTATAGGTGCATCAGCAGAAAGCTCTATAGAAGATCCCTGTATAAAGGCACCTGCAGCCATTATTACCTGATCTGTATATCCTGGCATATCCCATGGTTCACACTGAACAAAGGAATCAATAGGCGAACCTAGCTGTATACCCTTGCAGAAATTTATAAGTTTTTCTTTGTCATTAAATTTAATAGCTTGAATTATATCACTTCTTTTATCGGTATACTTTGGAAGAACTTCAAATCCTGCAAGCTCCATTATTCTTGCACAGAAAAGGGCTCCTTTTACAGCTTCTATAGCAACCTGTGGCGCAAGAAACAATCCTTGATATAAAAGTCTCATAACTCCAAAGGTTGAACCACATTCTCCACCAATACCTGGAACAGTTAATCTATATGAAGCCTGCGTTACATATTCTTCTTTACCAGCTATATATCCCCCTGTTGGAGCTATTCCGCCACCTATATTTTTAATTAAGGACCCTGCTACTAAATCCGCTCCTACATCCGTAGGTTCCTGAATATCTAAGAATTCACCATAACAGTTGTCTATAAAGCATATTACTTCAGGTCTTATATTCTTAACAAAAGCAATAATTTCTTTTATATCTGAGATTAATAATGCTTTTCTCCAGCCATAACCTGTAGATCTCTGAATGTGAACCAATTTTATACTTTTATCATTTTCCAATTCAGTTTTTACTTTATCAAAATTTATACTGCCTTCTTCTGTTAAGTCTACCTGTTTGTAATTCACTCCATATTCTCTTAAGGATCCGATATTCTTCTTGTCACTAATACCTATAACATTATGTAACGTATCATAGGGTGTCCCGCAAATTGATATCATTGTATTCCCTGGTCGTAAATTGCCGAATAAAGCCGCTCCTAGTGCATGAGTTCCATTTACAAAATGCGGCCTAACTAATGCACTTTCGCAATTAAAAACTCTTGCATAAACTTTATCTAAAGAATCTCTACCTATATCACCATATCCATAACCTGAGGAATTAGTAAAATGTGAATCACTTATTCTCTCAGCCTGCAGCGCACTTAACACCTTTAGTTGATTAAATTCTCTTATCTCATCATAAACTTTAAATTGTTCCTTTACATCTTCCATAGCTTGTTCATAAAGTTTTATCGTTTTATCGCTTATACCATATATCTTACTAAGTTGTTCTTTTGTTAAATCTATCATTTTTAATGAAAAACCTCCTGAATTTAGTTGAAAATTTAATGTATTGACTAAATGTTTAACTTAATGCAATAACACATTGTTTATATTACCACATAAAAAAAGAATAGGCAATTATAAGCCTATCCTTATCCTTCACTTTCTGGAGTAGCACTAAATAGAACCGGCCTTGCAGGCGTAATGGTCGAAATAGCATGCTTATACACCATCATTTGCTTACCATCACAATCCAATATTACCGTAAAGCTATCAAATCCCTTAACATTTCCTTTAATTTGAAAACCATTTGTTAAATGTATTGTAACATTTGTTTTATTCTTTCTTGCCCCATTTAAAAATATATCTTGTAGGTTGTTTGCTGTTTTACTCATATTCCTCACCCTCCGCACACTTTTTATTTTTATATTAATTCTATAAATATTAAAAAAATCCTTTATATTTTAGAATTCCTTGATGAGAGAAAGCTTTGTATTATATGTTCTATTATATCACTTTCATTTGCAAATTCATCTTTATTTATCCACTTAACCCTTTGATCTTTTCTAAACCAAGTTAACTGCCTCTTAGCATAATTTCTACTTCCCTTTTTGATCTGATAGATTGCCTCTTCAAGTGATATTTCACCATCTAAATAATACAAAATCTCTTTATACCCAATTCCTTTCATCGATTGCATATCCGCAGTATATCCCATAGATTTCAATTTTTTCACTTCATCTATAAGTCCTTTTTCGAGCATTATATCTACTCTTTTATTTATCCTATCATATAGTTTTTCTCTATCCATAGTCAATACAAAATAATACACATTATAAGGTATATCATAAATATCATTTTCTGCATTAAATTGACTTATAGTTTTTCCAGTAAGTTTAAACACCTCTAAAGCTCTTATAACTCTTTTTAAATCGTTAGGAAAGAGCCTATTATAAGATTCTATATCTATATCTCTTAATAAGTTATGAACATATTCTTTACCATTAGTTTGTGCTAATTCTTGCAAGCAATTTCTATAATTTTCATCGACAGATGCCTCTGTAAAATCATAATTATAGATTAAAGAGTTAATATATAACCCAGTGCCACCCACTAACATAGGAATCTTCTGTCTTTCATATATATTGTCTATAGCTTCCTTAGCCATTTTCTTATATTGTGATACATTAAAGATTTCTTGAGGCTTTACAATATCTATAAGGTGATGTGGTACCCCCTGCATTTCCTCTTCTGTAACCTTAGCAGATCCTATATCCATATACTTGTATATCTGCATTGAATCAGCTGATATTATTTCACCATTAAGCCTTTTAGCTATCTTAATAGAAATATCCGTTTTTCCAACTGCTGTAGGACCTGCTAGTATAAATAAGTCTTTCATAAAATTCCCCCTACTGTATTCTCTTAAACTTTTTCTCTAATTCATTTAGAGTAAACTTAACTATTGTTGGTCTTCCATGGGGGCAAGTAAAAGGGTCTTCAATAAATCTTAAATCTTCAATAAGAGTTTTCATCTCTATATTTGATAAACTATCATTAGCCTTTACTGCAGACTTACATGCAAGCTTAGCTATAGAACTATATTTAATTTCCCAGGCTTCTCCGCTTCCCATATTTTTCAAGTTATCCAATATATCCATAAATAAATTTTTAATATCAGGTTTTCCTAATATAAGTGGCACTTCCCGTATGTTTACCGTATTTTCTCCAAAACTTTCTATATCAAATCCAGATTTTTTGAATAAATCACAGTTTTCAAGATAATAATCATAGTCTTCTGGCGTAAGCTCAATAACTGAAGGCGTTATTAAAATCTGAGAAACTACATTATTTTCCTTTATACTTCTTTTATACTTTTCAAATAACACTTTTTCGTGAGCTGCATGTTGATCAATAAGATATAAATTATCTGAAGCTTCAGCAATAATATAAGTATTTCTAAATTGTCCTATTATAGTTAATGGGGGAAATTTAGCAATTTTTTCTTCCATTACTGATTTTTCAATGTAAGGATTCTCTTGTAATGTAATTTTTGTACTGATATCATTATTGTCAACAGTCTCTCTACTATTATCATAAATATTAACAGTTTCTTCTCTTTGCAATTTTTCATTTCTATTTATATTGTCGTAATTAAAATCAGTTTTATTATACCTTGTTTCTTTTAAAACTTCTTTAAAATTACTAAGTCCTTGAAAATTACAATCATAGTTTCTATTATTGCCATAATCTTCATTTTTATAATTCTTTTGATCAAAAGAATTTAAATCAATCGGTAGTTGAACCGTACTACTTTCTCTTTTATCAGAATGTATCTCCTCATGCTTTAACTTATTTTCCTCATCAGGAGGTATATCAAAAGAGTTTCTTAGACTATTCCTTAAAGCTTCATGAACTGCATCGAAAGTAAGTTTAAAAATTTCTCTATCATCTCTGAACTTTATTTCAGATTTTGTTGGATGTACATTTACATCTATGAATTCCGGAAATATATCTAAAAAAACTATAAAAAATGGATATTTATTAATGGTTAAAAAAGATTTAAATGCATTTTCTACAGCAGCAGTAATCAACTTACTTTTAATATACCTCTTATTTACAAATACGCTTTGATTATTTCTGCTTCCTCTGCTTATATCCGAATTCCCAATATAACCATAAACTGATACTATATCTGAATGTTTCTCAAAACTTATAATATTATCACTTATAGATTTTCCATAAACATATCTTATTGCATCTGCTAATTTACCAGTACCATAAGTATTTAATACTTTTTTACCATTATTTATAAGTTTAAATGAAACACTTGAATTAGCTAACGCAAGTCTATTAATTATATCTGATATATAAGCAGTTTCCCTACTAGAAGACTTTAAAAACTTTTTTCTTGCCGGAACATTAAAAAATAAATTTTTTACTTCTATACTAGTTCCTACATTACATCCTGTATCTCTAATAAAATCTATAATGCCACCGTTTATTGAAATCTCTTTTCCATACTCAAATTCATCAATTCTGCTTTTTAGAACTGTATTTGAAACTGCTGCAATACTTGCTAAAGCTTCGCCCCTAAACCCCATAGTACTTATGGTATATATGTCTTCAATAGAATATATCTTACTAGTTGCATGAGGCGTGAATGCCTTTTCTATATCTTCAGGATGAATACCATGACCATCATCTAAAACCTTAATACTTTTTTGTCCTCCATCTTCTATTTCTATCGTTATATTTTTAGAACTTGAATCAATACTATTTTCAATTAATTCTTTTACAACAGAAGATGGACGTTCTACAACCTCACCTGCCGCTATTTTATTAGATGTTTCAGTGTCTAATATGTTAATTCTCGCCAAACAATCACCTCCTAGACACAAATTAAAAATTTACAGCTTTTTTGTTCTTTTTATTATATCATAAAGTTTATTAAATCCATCCATTGGAGTCATATTCAATATGTCAATAGAAGATATTTCTTTCAATAAATTTTCTTTTTCTATATCTATAAAATTCATCTGATGAGATTCTCTCTTATCTAAAGCCACTTCTCTTATAATTTCTGAGCTTTGCTCCGACCTTATAACTTCACTGTTCTTTTTACTTAGGACATTGCTATTTACTTTATCTGTAATTTCCTCTATATTAACATCGCTTGATTTTTCCTTCTCTATTCTAGCAAGTATCTCTTTAGCTCTGTTTATGACATCAATAGGAAGCCCTGCAAGTTTTGCTACTTCTATACCATAAGACTGATCCGCTCCACCTCTTATAATCTTGCGTAAGAATACTATATCACTGCCCATTTCTTTAACAGAGACAGAATAATTTTTTATTCCTTCTAAAATTCCTTCTAGTTTAGTGAGTTCATGATAATGTGTAGCGAAAAGAGTTTTGCACTTAAGTTTTTTATTCTTACAGATATATTCTATTACTGACCATGCAATACTTAATCCATCGTATGTACTCGTTCCTCTCCCAACTTCATCTAGCAATATAAGACTTTTATTTGTAGCATTTTTTAATATGTTAGAAACTTCCCACATTTCTACCATAAAGGTACTTTTTCCTGCTGCTAAATCATCTGAAGCTCCTATTCTAGTAAATATCTTATCACAAACGGATATAACAGCTTTCTTTGCTGGAACAAAGCTTCCTATTTGAGCCATAATTACTATTAAAGCTGCCTGTCTCATGTAAGTTGATTTCCCAGCCATGTTAGGACCAGTTATTAAAAGAAGTTGTTCATTTGTCGTATTGATATTAATATCATTAGATACAAAGCTTCCACTTGGTATCATTTTTTCTACTACTGGGTGTCTTCCTTCTTGAACATATATTTCTTCTGCATTATTTATTTCCGGTTTACAATAGTTATTTTCCAAGGCTATTATAGCTAATGAACTTAAACAATCCAGCTCAGATATTATTCTAGCTGTTTGCTGCATCCTATCTACTTCTGTTTCTATCTTTTCTCTAATTTGAACGAATATCTCATATTCTAAATTAATGAGCTTTTCCTCCGCACCTAAGATCTTATCCTCCATTTCCTTAAGCTCTGGAGTTATATATCTTTCAGCATTTGCCAGAGTCTGCTTTCTTATATATCTTCCTTCTGGAACTGAACTTAAATTACTCTTCGTTATTTCAATATAATATCCAAAAACCTTATTATATCCAACTTTTAAAGACTTAATTCCAGTTTCCTCTCTCTCATTATTTTCTAAAGAAGCTATCCACTCTTTTCCATGTACTTTAGCAATTCTAAGCTCATCTATTTCTTCATTAAAACCTTCTTTTATCAAATTTCCTTCTTTTACTGAAATTGATGGATTTTCTAATATTGCTTCATATAATATTTTATAAATATCCTGAAGTTCATCTAAATTTTTATGCATGTTGATGAACAAATTACTCGTAAAGCTTGATATTATTTCTTTTATAGCGGGAATTTTTTCAATAGAAGATTTCAGAGATATAAGTTCCTTTGCATTAACACTTTTTGAGGATATTTTTCCAACTAATCTTTCTATATCATATATTTCCTTCAGTGCTTCCTTTAAATCTTCGTGAATGGGTAAATTATTTAATAATTCTTCTACAGCATCAAGTCTGCCTTGTATAGAAATCTTATCTACTAAGGGTTGTTCTATCCATCTCCTAAGTTGCCTTGCCCCCATTGAAGTATTAGTTCTATCCATAATCCAAAGAAGAGAGCCTTTTTTATTCTTTTCTCTTAGATTCTCTGTTAATTCCAGATTTCTTCTTGAATTTGAATCTATACTTAAATAATCCACAATACTGTAATATTGAAAGCTATTGATATGTGATAGTCCTGTCTTCTGAGTTTCAATTATATACTTTAATAGAGAACCACAGCATTTTATTAAATCGCCACTATACTCCTCCTCGTTTATATATGCAAACTGATTTTTTAGAGTTCCTATCGTGTCAGAGCAAAAAAATTCCTCTGAAAGTTTTGTGAATGATGTATTAAATCTTTCTTTAATTCCAGAACATATTTGTTCTTCTAGTTCTTCTTGAACTAATATCTCCTTAGGTGCATATTTAGATATTTCATCTAAAACAACTGAAATGTCTAAGGGAGCATCTGTACAACTAAAATCTCCAGTAGAAACATCTGCAAAGCTTATTGCAAAAGAACTTTTTTCATTATTTATGTAAAGACACATTATATAATTATTCTTGTTGTCCTCTAAAAATGATGAATCCATGTAAGTTCCAGGTGTAATTACCTTTATAATGCCTCTCTTAACTATTCCTTTAGCTGCTGACGGATCCTCTAATTGCTCACATATAGCAATCTTATATCCTTTGTTAACCAACCTACTTATATACGCGTTAGCAGCATGAAACGGTATCCCGCACATAGGAGCTCTTTTTTCTAATCCACAATCTCTTCCTGTGAGTACAAGTTCTAGTTCTTTTGATGCTGTTTCAGCATCCTCGAAAAACATCTCATAAAAATCGCCTAATCTAAAAAATAATATACAATCCTTACAGCTCTCTTTTACTTCTAAATACTGTTGCATCATTGGAGTTAAACCCACTTTTGCTACCTCCCTAGCTAAATTAATTTACTATTTTAAGACCTATAAAATAAAAAGCTCTAGTTATCTCAGAGCTTTTTATCTTACATTAGAATAATACACTAACCAATTTGTTCTCCAACTAGTGAAAAGGAATTTGCTTTTGTTATTTTAACATTAACTAGATTTCCAATACTATCTTTTTCTCCAGTAAAGTTTACAAGCTTTCCTGTTCTTGTTCTTCCCATTAATTTTTCATCATCATTTTTACTCAATCCTTCAACAAGTACCTCAACTTCTCTACCTTCATACTCTTTATTTTTGATAGCAGAAGACGCATTTATTACCTCAACCAACCTATTAAATCTATTATGCTTGACGTCATCATCTATCTGGTCTTCCATCTCATCTGCTGGAGTCCCTTTTCTTTTTGAATATATAAAAGTAAAGGCTGAATCGTACTGAACCTTTCTTGCAAGGTCTAAAGTCTCTTCAAAATCTTCTTCCGTTTCTCCTGGGAATCCTACGATAATATCAGTACTTATAGCTACATTCGGTATTGCCTTTCTTATTCTCTCTATAAGTTCTAAATATTGTTCCTTTGTATAAATCCTGTTCATCTTTTTAAGTATATTACTTGAACCAGATTGCACTGGAAGATGTATATACTCACACAACTTATCGCATTCAGCTATGGCATCTATAACATCTTGAGTTAAGTCCTTAGGATGTGATGTCATAAATCTAACTCTTTCTAAACCCTCTATTGTATTTATCTGCCTTAATAGCTGTGCAAAGGTCATCTTTGGTTCTAAGTCTTTTCCATAGGAATTAACATTTTGACCTAATAAAGTAATCTCTTTATACCCTTTTGAAACTAAATCACTAATTTCTTTTTCTATATCCTCTGGCTTTCTGCTTCTTTCCCTACCTCTTACATAAGGCACAATACAGTAAGTACAGAAATTATTACATCCATACATTATTGTAACAAAAGCTTTAATACTGCTTTCTCTATCTACTGGAATTCCTTCTACAATCCCTTCTTCTTTATCCTGTATTTCTATTACAGATTTTCCTTCCTGTTTTACTCTATTCAAATACTCAGGAAATTTATAAGCATTATGTGTACCAAATATAATATCTACGAAAGGAAATTTCTTAATTATACTCTCAGCCATATCTTTTTGCTGCATCATGCATCCACACACTGCTATTATTAATTCAGAATTTTTTTCTTTAAGTTTCTTTAATGCACCAAGGTTTCCATAAACCTTGAGTTCTGCATTTTCTCTAACACAGCAAGTATTAAATATTATTAAATCTGCATTATGCTTGTTATTTGTTCTTATATAACCTGTTTTTTTTAGCATTCCGGATAGCTTTTCAGAATCTTCCTCATTCATCTGACAACCCCAAGTTTCCAAATAAAAATGCTTTTTACCTTCACTACCCTCTATATTTTTATTTATCTTAAAATTAATTTTTTTATAATTATTCATTATCTTCACCTCATAAGTTGCTTTAAATTTATATAAAATATTTATTGTAAATTTTTTTAGCTTTGTTCCCACAATTAATATATTATACTGTATTTTATATAAAATTAAAAGAGTAATAATCTCTTGTGATATAAGAGAATTTTTATCGAAAACTAAATTGTATAACCAAAATTATTATAAATTGCTTA